>JAJBAV010000014.1 GCA_020532085.1 Candidatus Cloacimonadota bacterium
TCACGGCCGGAGTGGTGGCGCTGGGATTGAAGATCATGTAGGCCTGGGCGGCATAGGCGTTGGGCCAGGTGATGCCGGTCATGCCATAGGTGGTGCTCTGGTCAACGTCCACCAGCACCCAGGGATCGAATGTGAGGCCGAAATCGGCGTAGGTCTCAAAGCCGTCGTTCAGTCCCGGAGGCGGGGGCGGGGTATCGCCCGGGGCGGTCCAGGTCAGATGGACGTCGGAACCGTTGACCGTCGCGGTCAGGTTTTCGGGAGGCAGCAGGTCTTCAGTCGCCGTACCAGTAAGGTTCACAGTATGAACAACCCGGTTGCCCAGATCATCGGTGACGCTCACGGTGGCGGTATGGGTGCCGGCCATGGTGGGGGCGTAATTGACGCTGAAGCCAATGCTTTGAGCGGAAGCCAGGCTGGCCGGCAGGGTGGGCAGATTGGCCAGCGTCAGCATGGGGCTGCCGGAAATGGTGATGGCGGTGATGCCCAGGCTGCCGCCGCCGGTGTTGGTGATGGTGAAGTCCTGGCTGGCGGTTGCGTCCACTTCCACCGTGCCGAAATCGTGGGATTCCGGAGTGATGGTGAAGGTGGGGACCGCGGCAGCCGATTGGATCACAACGTTGTCCACCATGAGGTCGTTGTCACCGTTTCCGGTCACTGACGATTCACCGTAGAAAGCGAAGTATTTCACGCCGCTGAGGCCGGTGAGGGCCACAGTGTAGTTCTGGCCGGTGGCCGGGATGGTATTGAACACGTCGCTGGAACCGGTGTTGTTCCACTCTTTCAGGATGGTGGGGTTGGCCATGTTGGGGTTGTCCGCCACGATCACCATGAATTTGTCGTCGGCCTGATCGGTGGTGGGAGGCGTGCTGCCGTTCCAAACCATCAAAGCGGCGTCGAATTTCAGTTCGTGGTCTCCCGCGGGAATGTTTATGGGAGGCGTGATCAGCCAACCGTAGCGGGAAGTGCCGTAGATGTTGATCTTGGCGGCGTTGTTGCCGGTGTCGCCATTGAGCCAGTCATCGCGGAGCCACTGGGCTGTGGTGCCGGTTGGGGTGGGATAGAAGCCGCTCAGCTGGGTCCAGTTGGCCACCGGCCAGTCTCCTGTAACCGTGCCAAAATCGACGGTCCAGGGGAAGGTGCTGATGGTGGGGTCGGTCCTGGTGGTGAAGCTGAACACTGTGCTGGCAGGGGCTTCGCCGGTTGTATTGTAGGCAACCACCTTCCAGTAGTAGGTGGTGGCATAGGCCAGCGCGGTAGTCGCGGTGTGGCTGGTTGTGCCCACATCCGCCAGCAGAGTGCTGGGGTTGGCATTGGTGTCACAATAAACCCTGAATCCTGTGGGAATGCCGCCGGGGCCGGCGTTCCAGCTGAAGGTGGGCCATTCGTTCACGTCCGTGTCCAGGTCGGCCGGCGCCGTGAGAGTCACCGCTTCGGGAGCCAGGGCGGCCAGTTCCGGACCAAACACATGGTCGATATAGAAGGAAGTGCTGGAAGTGGTTGAGGAATAGACGTTGAAGCCCAGGAAGTAGTTTCCGGGGGTGATGCCGCTAAGGTCAACCATGTAGTTGTTCCAGTTGCTGTTTTCCGGGAAGGCGATCTCCGCGCCCACCGGAAGCCAGTCGGTGCCGTTTTGCGAATATTTCAGCTGGATGCGGCCGATCCCGGTGGTAACCGAGGTCCTGGCCCAGAAATCCAGACTGGAGGTGGCAGTGATATTCAGCATCGGGGTATAGAGCAGGCTGCCGGCGCTGCCAATGTACTCATAGGCGGAAGCCGCGCCGTGGAAGGGAGTGGTGGTGCTGCGGCTGAAAGCGCTTTCGACGTTGGTCCAGCCCATCGGCGGGAAGGAGGTGTCTTCAAAGCTCTCCGCGATCTGGTTGTCAGACGGGGTTTTGAAGTTCCACACGGGGCAGTTGGTGGCCGGGCCGTTGGCGTTCACCGGCACGATCTGCCAGTAATAGGTGGTGTTGGGCGCCAGAACCGGGGTGTAGGTGGTACCGGCCTGGTTTTGCACAAAGGCCGGAGTGGCGCTGGTGCCAAAATAGACGTCGTAGGAAGTGGGCATGCCGCCGCCGCTCTGCCAGGAGAGCGTGGCGTCCGTGAAGGCCCAGCCGCCCAGGGCGGGATAGATCGCCACCGCAGGGTCCGGAGGAGTGGTCTGGGGCGTCACCAGTTGCAGGTTCGGCCGGTTGTAATACAGCGTGCCGGTGGCATCAGCCGGAAAGCTGTTGTCCTGATATTTATACACGGCGCGGTAATCCGGAGTGGTGGTGGTATAGCGGAAATTGGGATATCCGGAGGCATAAACTCCGTCCCAGTTTCTCCACATGATCTCGATGTTGTCGGTGCCGTTCCAGGCAAAGGGGGCGTTGAACATCACGTAGTGCCAGCCGCCGCCGTTCCAGGTCAGGTCGCCCTGATAGACCAGGGTGAAGAGGGTGCTGTCGGGCAGCGTGTTTTCGGTGGCTTCATAGATGTTGGCGGTGGTGTGCCTAAGGTACACCATCTGATTTACAGTGGTATAATTGGCCGGTGTGTTTCCGACTTCATAACCGAGGGCGATCAGGTTGCCGCCGCTCATCAGGCCGGCAGCGTTGATCTCCGCCGCGGTGTAGATGGTCTTCGACCAGCCATAGTCATAGAACCCGTAGGTGGGTATGTAGTTTTCCGTGCTGGTGCCGGTACCTATGGTGTAGGTATCAGCCGCGGCAAAACCGACCATGGCCAGAAGCAGACATAAGAGCAATGTCCTTTTCATACATGTATCTCCTTGTTTATTTGTGATCAATCCTCTTGATGCAGATGTGATGCCGCCCCACAGTTTTGGGTACGCAAGATGGATTCTGGAGGCTTATCACACGTTTAACCACCCCAAATGGTTGCCAAGCAAATGTCAAGCAATTTCTTTTCTCCGTCCTCCCCAAAAGCTCTGCTGATGACGATTTAAACCGCACAGCCTCATTCAAGGAAACAAGCCGTAAACCCCCTCGCCAGGCGCGACTGACCTCAGTATTGGATCCCCATCAACCCCTTGGCATGAAAACAAGGATAATACCCGCCCGGATCCTGAAGAATCCACTTAAAGAATCCAAAGGCCAAATCCGCCATCGCTCCCAATATCAATACGGTATCAATACGGAATCAATACGGATTTCATCCGTAATGATTCCGTATTGATACCGTATTGATATTGGGGGCCAGAGGAGGAATTTTAAAGAAACGGCGGGGTGGCAGGAGGGGCGAAATAAATATTGACAAGCAGGGCCGGGTGGAAAGAAGAGTATCATTATTATGGATAGCAAACTGAAGAAACTGCTGGCAGCCTGCCTGATTTTTGCCGCGCTAAGCTGTGCCTTCGCCCAGGCGAAGCGGGTGCCGACGCGGGCGGTTCTCTATTCCGCGGTTTTTCCCGGTGGCGGCCAGCTTTACAACCGGGCCTGGCTGAAAGCCGGCCTGGTGATGGGCGTGCAGGGATTCTTCATAGGTTCCGCCATCTATCACGGCGGCGAACGCAATTACTGGCGCGACTTGGCCGAAACCACACCGGAACCGTTTTTGCAGGAACAGTATCTGGCCCGCAGCCGCGACTACGGCTACCAGCTGAACAACGACGTCTGGTGGATCGGCATCACAGCCGGACTTTCCATGCTGGACGCCTATGTGGACGCGCATCTGGCGGATTTTGACAGCGAGAAGGAAAACATCCGCCTGCGCTTTTCCGGGGACGCGCTGTTGCTGCAGTACAATTTCTGAGGTGGAGATGAAGCGGATTTGTTTTGCTTTGCTGCTGCTGGCGCTGCTGGCAACGGCCTCCGGTGAGGCTCTGAGTCCGGAACTCTTCGCGCGGAGGGTGCATGACGAGATCAACGCGCTTCGGGGCAGAAACGGTTTGCCGGCGCTGCTTTGGCGGGACGACCTGGCCGGCCTGGCCCTTCGCCACAGCCGCAACATGGGCGAGCAGGATTTTTTCAGCCATGAGGATCATGAAGGGCTGCAGGTTTCGCAGCGGCAGCGGAAATACCTGCCCGAACTGCTGGTGGCGGGGATCGGCGAAAATCTTTACTTCATCGAAAACAGCAGGATGGTCTTCGATCCCAAGGAGATCGCCCGCGGCTGGATGAATTCGCCCGGCCACAAGGCCAACATCCTCAGCCAGGATTTCACCCACCAAGGGATCGCGGTATATCTGGCCCAGGACAAACTATACACCACGCAGGTGCTTGCCGTTCCGGTTCTGAAAAGGCTTTCACCCCTGCCGCGGTCTTTCGCGGCAGGCCGCAGCTATCCGCTGGAATTCGAGTATCTTGCAGTGGAACCGCGCGAAGGCTTCAACTGCCAACTGGGCACCCCGGACCCCAATACCAAGGTCCAGATCGACCTGCTCACCTACACCCTGGGCTCCATGCCCCTGCAACCGGAATGGCTGGGCGACAGCCGGCTAATCCTGCCCCTGGAGTTCAAATACGGCCAGGGCCGCTACACCCTGCAACTCGGTTGGGACGGCTATTACTACGATAACATGCTGGAGTTCAGGGTAGAGTGATCCTCAGGGTAACCGGGCAGTGGTCCGAGCCCATGATGTCGTCGCGAATGTCGGCATCCACCACGCGGTGGCGCGCTTCGGCATTCACGAAGAAATAATCGATCCTCCAGCCCACGTTGCGGGGCCGGGCGCCGGCGCGGTAACTCCACCAGGAATAGCGCCGCGGCTCCGGGTGAAAGAGACGGAAGGTATCCAGCCATCCGGCAGCCACGATCTTGTCCAGCCAGGCCCGTTCGATGGGCAGAAAGCCGCTGGTGGTCTCGTTTTGTTTGGGATTGGCGAGGTCGATCTCGTGATGGGCGGTGTTATAGTCTCCAGTGACGATCACCATTTTGCCGCCGGCGCGGTCGGCTTCCATGCGCAGCAGGCA
The DNA here is from genome assembly GCA_020532085.1 of Candidatus Cloacimonadota bacterium. NCBI lineage: Bacteria > Pseudomonadati > Candidatus Cloacimonadota > Candidatus Cloacimonadota bacterium. The sequence goes on from JAJBAV010000014.1 coordinate 4,914, forward strand.
GGCATCGTAAAAGCGGAGCTTGTAGTCCAGGCGTCCGTCGTTCATCTGGCCGTTGGGAAAATAGATGTTGTAGATGATGAAGCTGTCATGCACGCAGCGGACCACGCGGCCTTCGTTGTCGAATTCCGGCTGACCAAGGCCATAAGTCACTTCCAGCGGCTCCGCCTTGGAGAGCACCGCCGTGCCGGAATAGCCTTTGCGCTCGGCGTGGGACCAGTAAAGTCGGTAGCCTGACAATTCATCAAGTTCCGGCGGGATCTGATGCTCTTGCAGTTTGGTTTCCTGCAGGCCCAGCCAGTCCGGCTGTTCGCGCCGCACGGTGGCGATGAAATCCTTGTTCAGCACGGCCCGCAGGCCATTCACGTTCCAGGACCAGAGATTCAAATGCAAATCGATCCTCCCTCCCGGGTTGTAATTTTCACTTTGGGCAAGCGTTCACCGGGATAGGGCAAGCCTTTTCCGCGGAGGCAAAACTGTCAAGCGGAAAGGGCGGCGGGGATGGCGGCGTTTTTTGCGCTTGACACTTAAAGGGCGCTGAAAAAGATGGTTTATTCAATGAATTTGCCATACATTTTAAGGAGTTAGATACATGAAAAGGACCTACCAGCCCTCCAACCGTTCCCGCAAGAACACCCACGGCTTCCGCAGCCGCATGGCCACCCGCAATGGCCGTAAACTGCTTGCCCGCCGCCGCGCCAAAGGGAGAAAGACCCTCAGCGTATGAGCCATGCTTCGTAGGATCACGAAGCACAGTGAATACCGGGAGTTCAGCTCCCCCGACCTGTTTCTGCGGAGCGACCATTTCTATGCCGCGGTGCTGTTTCACCCCCACGAATTTGCCCTGGGCATCACCATCGGAAGAAAAACCGGCAAGGCGCACACGCGCAACCTTCTCAAACGCAGGATCAAAGCCTGGGCGCGCCTGCGTGGCGGGGACCTTCCCCGGGGCTGCAAACTCAACCTCATCGCCCGCCCCAAGGCCGGCGGACTTGGCTGGAACGAACTTTGCGCGGAACTGGACAAACTGAACGCCCAACTGCGGGCAAGATGCTGAGAACCCTGCTGCGTTTGCCGAATCTGGGCTGCATCGGGCTGATCAGATCCTACCGCAAATTCATCTCGCCGCTGCTGCCCAGCGTCTGCCGCTTCCAACCCTCCTGCAGCCAATACAGCCTGCAGGCTTTCCAGAAGTTCAATTTTTTCAAAGCCCTCGGCCTCTCGGCCTGGCGCGTGCTGCGCTGCAATCCTTTTTGCAAGGGCGGTTACGATCCGCTTCCCTAAGGAGAAAATGTGGATAAACGCACTTTTATAGCCCTCTTTGTGGTGGTCATACTCTTTTTCGTCTGGTCAACCTACTTTGGCCCCAAGCCCCAGCCCGCGAGCACAGCGCAAACCGCTGATTCGCTTGCTGCGGACACCACCAAAACCCCGGCCGCAGTTCAGACCCTGGCCGCCCTGCCGGACAGCCTGCTAAAGGGCGCCGACAGCCTGAAATCGCTGACCCTGGCCAACGCGAATTTCACGGTGCGCTTCAGCAACCGGGGCGCCAGCATCACTTCCATCGAGCTGAAGAAATTCAGCTGGTCGGATAAAACCACCCCCGTGGACCTGGTGCCGGAAGACAAGGACCTGGCCGGCATCGCGCTGCTGCAGCACAAGGCCGCCGCGCCGCGGGACCTGAAAACGGTGACCTGGCACAGCGCGCAGAGCGACACGGCCGGGATCGTTTTCTGGCTGGGCGAGGAAAGCTCCCCGCTGGTGCGCAAGAGCTACCGGCTGGACGACAAATACGGCATCCTGCTGGATGTGACGGTGAACAGCCCGGATCCCGTTTACGGCATCGAATACGACTTCAGCGCCGGCATCGCCGACAGCGAAGTGATCAAGCCCCGGGCCAAAGACCAGGATTACAAGGTGCTGCTCTTCGCGGACAACGTTCCGGTGAAACTCACCCTGCCCAAGATCAGAAAAGAGGCGCCGCCCTCGGCAGTGTCGTCGTTCAAATGGGCCGCGCTGCGCAGCAAATATTTCAGCATCGCCATCCTCGAAACCGGCAATCCCCTCACCAGCAACTACCATCCCGGCATCAGCAAGGAAACGGGCAATCCCAGCCTGATACTGGACTCGCGGGATGCCACCCCCTCCCAAAACTGGGCGCAGAGCTTCCTCATCTATGCCGGACCGGCAGATCACGACCTGATGAAAAGCTACCCGGAAACCAAGCTGGAACTGATCCCGGACCGCGGTCCCGGCTGGCTGCGCTGGCTGGCCAACGCCATCGCCTGGCTGCTCAAATTCCTGCACAGCTTCATTCCCAACTACGGCATCGTGATCATCATCTTCTCCTTCATCCTCAAGCTGGTGCTGCATCCCCTCACCAAGAAAAGCATGGACGCCAACCTAAAAATGCAGCGCATCCAGCCACAGATGCAGGAGATCCAAACCAAGTACAAGAGCGATCCGCAAAAAATGCAGCAGGAAGTGGCCAAACTCTACAAGGAGGCCGGCACCAACCCGATGTCCGGCTGCCTGCCGCTGCTGCTGCAGATGCCGATCTTCATCGCGCTCTACAACGTGCTGCGCTATGCCATGGAAATGCGCAACGTGAGCTTTCTGGGGCTGAACCTCTCCGAGCCGGACCCCTGGATCCTGCCCGCCATCATGGCCGTGTTCATGGTCCTGCAAAGCCTGATGACCCGCCCCTCCAAAGAGTCCCTGGCCAAAATGGACGAAAAACAGCAGGCCATGCAGCAGAGCACCCGGATGATGACCTGGATCATGCCGGTGATGCTGTTCTTCATCTTCCGCGGCCTGCCCTCGGGCCTGGTGCTCTACTACACCGTTTTCAACATCCTCAGCGTGGCCCATCAATACTACACGCAAAAACGTCTTAAACTAAAGGAAACAACCTGATGACCTCAATCGAGAAAACCGGAACCAGCATCGAAGCCATCATCGCCGCCTTTCGCGACGAACACCGCATCAAAGACTGGGAACTGAAATACAAGGTCTTGAAACGACCCTCCAAAGGCCTGTTTGGCCTCTTTGGCAGCAAAAGCGCCACGGTGCGCTTCGAGCTGCCCACCCTGGGCGAACGCGCCGCCAGCCTGCTCAGCCAGTTGCTGGGCAAGATGGGCATTCCCTTCGATCAGGTAAGCAGCAAAACCGAAGGCAAATCCATCTATCTGGTGATCAAGGGCAGCCAGGACACCGGGCTGCTGATCGGCAAAAACGGCTACATGCTGGAAACCCTGCAATTCTTTGTGAACCGCGTTTATGAAAACGAACGCGAACTCGACCGCGTTTATGTGGACGTGGACGGCTACCGCGAACGCCGCGAAGCCCAGTTTCTGCGGCAGTTTCAGCCTCTGATCAAGAAGGTGCGCGAACAGGGCAAGCCCCAAACCCTGGAACCCATGAACGCCAACGACCGGCGGATCATCCACCGGCACATCGAGCGTGACCGCGGCCTCCGCACCCTCACCATCGGCGAAGGCGAGATGAAACGCATCGTGATCTTTTCCGCCAAACAAAAGGAAAGTGAAGCGCTTTCCCAGGCCCAGGGCGGTCAGGACCACAGGCCCCGCAACCCCAGGCCGGGACACAACGCGCGGCCCAACCTGAACACCCGGCCCGAGCATGCCGTAAAAACCGAGCCGGGCGCCAAACCGGAACAAAACCCGAAACCCGGGCAGAAACCCAGGCCCAACCGCCGGCCCCGGCCCAAGGCGAAAACAACCGCCAAGGCATGAAACCAGACATCAGCCTGCACCGGATCGACGCAGGCAACTACTGGACCGACGGCGGCGCCATGCTGGGCGTTTTGCCCCGCGCCATCTGGGAAAAAAGCGTCCAGACCGATGAGCGCCACCGCAAAAACCTGGCCCTGAACCTGCTGCTGGTTAAAACCCCGGAGCGCGTGATCCTGGTGGATACCGGGCTCGGCAACCGGCTTTCGGAAAAACAGCGCGACATCTACCGCCCCTCGGCCTTTCTGCTGCCGGCCTCGCTGGCTGAGCTGGGCATCCGCGATGCCGACGTGACCGACGTGGTGCTCACCCATCTGCACTTTGACCACGCCGGCGGCATCATCACAGGCTTCGGCGACCACGACGCGCTCACCTTTCCCAAAGCCCGGCACTGGATCCAGCGCCAGGAATGGGAGACCGCCAAAAAACCGGATGGGCTGAACCGCGCGGCCTACGACTTCGCGCAGCAGCTGGCTCTGCTGGAAACCCGGGGCAAACAGGAACTGGTCGACGGTAACGCCGAGATCGCGCCGGGCGTGACCCTGACAAAGACCGGCGGCCACACCTGCGGCAGCCAGATCGTCGAGATCGACTCCGCCCGAGGATTTTTCATCTACCCCGCGGACATCATGCCCACCCTGTTCCACGTTTCACCGGCCGTGACTTCGGCCTACGACGTCTGCCGCGAGGATACCTTCAAGGCCAAGCAATACATTTATTCCCGCCTCAAAGAGCGCAACGGCAGCCTGCTGCTGAATCACGACCTGCAGCGCTGGGAACTGCCGGCTGCATCCCTGAAATAGCCAATGATAAAAACCCGGGCGGCTTTGACGGCCGCCCGGTTTTTTTACATGCTTTCCCGGCTACACGTAGAGGCAGTAATAGGCAGTCTGCTCCGGCACCTTGAGCTGGAATTTGTGGTTGGCCGGCACGATGAAGGTCTCGCCGCCATTGTAGTCCCGCCACTCTTGGGTGTCGGGCAGCAGCACGGTAAGCAGGCCGGAGATCACGGTCATGTGTTCCACCGTGCTGGTCCCGAACTCGTATTCGCCCGGTTCCATCACTCCCACGGTGGCCTTGCCGTCGGTGTTCGTGAGCGCGATCGACATCACCTGGCTGTCGAAGTATTCGTTTACTTTGAGCATTTGGTTCTCCCTTTAACAGGTATTTTCTTGCTGAAATCATCCCCGCGGCGGGGCCGCTTTCTGTAAAGGAATATTCTTTCGGGCCAGCTGTTGGCACCGGGGGAGGAAGCAAGCGAAAAAAGCCCTTGACAAGAAAGGGGCGGCAAATTTCGTGGTACATACCAGACGCGAGGTGGAGCAGCTGGTAGCTCGTCGGGCTCATAACCCGAAGGTCGAAGGTTCGAATCCTTCCCTCGCTACCAATTTTCATATGCCGGCGCTAGTCGCCGGATTTTACGTTAAGACTTGTGGCGGTGTAGCTCAGCTGGTTAGAGCGTCGGAATCATAATCCGCAGGTCCGGGGTTCAAATCCCTGCGCCGCTACCAGTTTGTTTTGGCGCCAGTAGCTCAGTCGGATAGAGCAGCAGCCTTCTAAGCTGCGGGTCGGGGGTTCGAATCCCTTCTGGCGTGCCAGCTTATACACGCATAAATACATCGATCCTTTCCGTGGTGGGTGTAGTTCAATGGCAGAGCACCGGATTGTGGTTCCGGGCGTTGTGGGTTCGACTCCCATCACCCACCCCACCCCTTTGATATGTTAACAAGCGATAAAGCAACCCTGGGACTGGACATCGGCGGCTCCAGCATCAAATATGGCTGGGGTGACTGTCAAAATGGTTTACAGTCTTTCGGCAAACTCGAGCTGCGGCAAAAAAACCTCCCTCACCTGCGGGAAACCGTGCGCCAGATCTTGGCTATCTGTCTGGGCGAGATCGGGGAAAATGGACTCAGCGCCGTGGGGATCGGCACTCCCGGCACCATCGACCTGCGCTCCGGCAGGATCGTGGGCGTGAATCCCAACCTGCCTTTCTGGGTGGACCTCGACCCCCGTGAACTCATCCCCACGCAACTGAACCTGCCCGTTTTCTGCGATAACGACGCCAACCTGATGTGCCTGGCGGAAGCCTGGTTGCGGGGAGGGCGGGGCAGCGTGGCCGGGATAACCGTTGGCAGCGGGATCGGCTGCGGCTTGGTGGTGGACGGCAAGGTCTGGCATGGCGCGCACGGCTTCGCCCTCGAGCTGGGCCACATCACCAGCATCCCCGGCGGAGAACCCTGTTCCTGCGGCCGCAAGGGTTGCCTGGAAGCCTACGCCTCCGTGGAGGGGCTGCGGCACCAACTGTTGGCGCTGCCCGGGGCAAGTGACTTCATCACCGGGGATTCCAGCCTGCCCGCTCTGCTCGCTTTCAGCCAGGCCAGGCCCGAAGCGGCCGGCATCATCCTTGCGGGCAGGGAAGCTCTGGCCCGCGGGATCTCCGACCTGATCGTGATCCTGGACCCCGATACGGTTGTGATCGGCGGCGGCGCCATGGACGGCGGCCTCTATCCCTGGGAGCACCTGGTGGACCGCGTGAGATGTTTTTTGCCGCCCCTGAACGCGGAGCGCACATCGCTGGAACAGGCCCGCGAGGGTAACCGGGCCGGGGTTTTGGGAGCGGTGATCCTGGCTTCGGAGAGCTAATCCAAAGATTGGGAACGAAACTTGCTTCAGGATTGGGCATCATCTTTTAGGAGATTCCAAAATGAAAAAGGCAGCTTTGCTCCTGGCGCTGCTCAGCATTATGATGCTGGCCGCCCTGTCCGCCAAAGACAATAGCGCCCTGGATTCGATCCAGATCAGCCCCAATCCCATGACCAAACATACCGAAATCACCCTTGTTTTTGGCCAGGCCACCCCTCTCGGCGTCACCATCGAAACAGCCTCCGGCGCGGTGGTGAAAACGCTGTTCTCAGGCCAGTCCCAAGAATTCATGGTCCTGCCCTGGGACCGCTGCGGCAATGACGGCAGCTACACACCTGCCGGCGAATACTACGTTGTGGTCGCCGAGGGTCGCTACACCTCCACCAAGAAAACGCTTATCCTCAAATGACATAATCCATTCAAGAAATCGTGAGAAGACAAAAAAGTCCCTTGGCGGACTTTTTTGTTTTATGGGGCCAAAACCAGTTCCCCGGCTGGCCTTGACCGCGGCAGAATACTGTTTGGGCCAAAACATCAGCCTCTATCCGAGACGTTTTTTCCGGAGGACGCAAGCAAAAGCTTGACAGATTTTGAGAGTTGTAAAAGCATCACACCAGTTTGGGAAATTTTGGTTTTTCGCGATGCAAGCGCGAACCACCCCCAGCAGATACAGCGCGGCTTCGCGGTGCGCTTGGCTTTAGGGCAGCGTTCCCCGGCCGTGGCTGAAATTGGAATTATATGAAATTATTCGCAAATGCCGCCCTGCCCACATCCTCGGCCGCCCTGAAAAGGGTGAATGTGCTCTTTGACGAGACCATCATCAAGATCAGCGCGGACGAGATCGTATCTGAAGACATCACCCAGGTCATCGATCTGCGGGGCAACATCCTATTGCCCGGAGCGGTGGACCCCCACAGCCACATCATCACGGAACAGGACCCCGCCAAAAGCCTCGCCCGGGTGAGCAAAGCCGCCCTCTCCGGCGGCTGGACCACCCTGGCCGAGCTCAGTTTTCTGAACCCCAGGCCCGTCTTCAACCTGGCCGACCTCAAGCGCCTGCGCGGGCAGATCGACCAGGCCTCCCACGTGGACATGGCGGTGTGGGGCAACGTGGACATCACCGATTATCCCTATCACGCCGAGGCCGCCCAAGAACTCTGGGCCAACGGCGTGGTGGGCATCGCGCTCACGAACCCCTCCCCCAATCCCGCGATCCAGGCCCTCAGCTTCACCGAGATCATGGACCTCTTCATGGACATCTATGAATCGGACACCGCCTTCGCCTTTCAGGGCTACGACAGCGAAACCGCCGCCACCTTCAGCTTTGACGCCCAAAGTGACGCCATCAAGAAACTGCTGCGCCGGATGCAGGAAAACCCCATCCACATCACCCGCGTGAACGCTTATCCCACCATCGAGTTCATCAACAGCGTGCACAAACGCTCCGATATTTCCTTTGCCATGTGCGTGGCCGACATGATGCTGCTCTTCAGCCAGATCGACAGCGGCCAGCAGATGGACCTGGTGGACTTTCAGCTGGAACTTTTCGAACTGCTGCGCACCAACAAGATCTATCTGCTCTCCAACAACGTGGAACCGGCTTCCGTGCCGGCAGGCCTGGACGAAGCTTTCCGCGGCAGTTCGGAAAAATTGCTGCCCTGGAGCTATCTCTGGCTGCTGTCCGAGTTTTGGAAAAAGCGCAAGATCCCCCTGGCCACCGTGATCAAGATGACCAGCGAAAACGCGGCCAAACGCCTGGGCCTCTACCCCGTCAAGGGCTGCATCGAAGCGGGATCGGACGCCGATTTCGTGATCTACGACCCCCACGCGACCACCAGCTTCACCGCCCCCGACGGCAGTTCCCACAGCCTGGAAGGGAGCCTCGAATCCGTCTGGCTGCGCGGCAAAAAAGTGGTGAACAAGGGCAAGGTCGCCCCCGCCACGGGAAAAGCCCTGTCCCGCAGCACCAATCCCAAACGCCGCCACAACAACACCACCTGGATCTAACACCTTGTTTAGGAGGATAAATGGATCAGCTTGAATATCTGAAAAGCGTCCTGGATCAGCATCCCGAGCTGCAGTACAGCATCTCGCAGCGCCATTGGTCCACCGATTTTCTGCGCTTTTACCACAGCGAGACCAACTACAACATCAGCAAGGACAACATCACTCTCGCGGCGGAGCTCTACAAGGGCAAAAAGTCCTTCAGCTTCGCGATCGAAAACCCTGAACGCGGCAGAACCGATGCCGCCGTGCGCGACGCGCTGGAGGTGATCGACAAACTGCCCGAAGATCCCGATTTCGTGGATCTGGAAAACGACCTCACCCTGGCTGAACCGCGCGCGGTGAAAAACAACATCGAAGCCATTCCGCTGGAGCTGAAAACCAGGATCCTGGCCAACGTCTCCGCCGCCGCCGCCATGTATGATTTTGACATCTTCGGCACCTTCATCTGCAACCACCAGACCCTCCGGCTGATCAACAGCAACGGGCTGGACAAGAGCAGCGTGAGTTCGCCCATCTATCTGGAGGTGAAGGCCGTGCACAACAAATCCCAGGTGACCGTGCTGGAAACCTTCGGCGGCGAGGATTTTGACTTTTTCAACGAACAGGCCTTCACCGAGGACCTGGTGCAAAAGATCCTGTACTGCGCGAACCCGGTGGTGGACGTGGAGCCCGGCCAATACGACGTTGTGCTGGCCCCGCGCTGCCTGGCGGAATTCACCCAATACCTGGCCTATGGCATGAGCGCCCGCGCCCTGGACCAGCACAGCAGCTGGTTCGAGGGCAAGCTGGACGAGCAGGTGTTCCCAGCCCACATCAGCATTGTGGACGACCCTTCCGACCCCCGCATGATCCGGGCTGACTACGGCTCCGACGGCCACATCTACCGCCGCCTGCCCCTGGTGGAAAAAGGCGTGTTCCGCGCCTTCCTCTGCAACAACTACTTCGCCCACAAAACCGGACTGCCCAAAAACGGCAACACCGCTTCCTGCCTCAAGATCGAGCCCGGCGACAAAACCCTGGAGGAGATGATCGGCGGCATCAAACGCGGGCTGTATATCTCCAGCCTCCACTACATGAACTTCATCAACCCCCGCGAAACCTCGCTCACCGGCCTCACCCGCGACGGCACCTTCCTGATCGAGAACGGCCGCGTAACCAAGGTGGTGAACAACCTGCGCTTCACCGAACGCATCGAACGCATCCTGAACAACGTGGTGGAGCTGGAAGACCACTGCGCCACCGTGCCCTTCTCCGGAAACTATGCCAGCTTCGAGATCGAGACGGTGAAAGCGCCTCACGCCCGGGTGAAGGATTTCAACGTGACATCCTCAACCAAAACCATCTAGGAGGAACTCCATGGAACTGCTTATCAGACAAACCCTCAATAAACTCGCCCTGCCCGAGGTCAGCTTCGCCGATGTGCGCGTAACCCGCACCGACGAGGAAGGGATCTATTTCATGAACGGATTTCTGCGCAACTACGGCAGCAGCATGGATTCCACCGCCATCGGCATCCGCGTGCTGATCGGCGGCTGCTGGGGCTTTGCCGGATCCCGCGATCTGAGCGGGGCCGCCATCGACCGCCTGGTGCAAACGGCCGTCTCCAACGCCCGCCAGGGGGCCAATTTCATCCGCGGCAAAGTGGAATTCCCCGCCCTACCAGGCATCCGGGCCGAGTATCACCACCAGCCCCAGATCGACCCTTTCAAAATGCCCAAGGAAGAAAAGACCGAATTCCTGCGCCAACTGGCCGAAGCCATCAAACCAGCCGGCAAGATCGTCCACTCGATGGTTTCCGCTCAGTTCATGCGCCAGACAAAATACTACGCCAACAGCGAGGGAACCTATTCCCACACTTCATATTACAACACCCTGCCGATGATGGAGGTGATCGCCTCCGACGGCGGCCAGATCCAGTCCCGAACCTGGCCCGGCCACATGAGTGCCGGCCGCGGCGGCTTTGAGCTCTTCACCCAGCAAAAATTCGCCGAAAACACCGACCGCATCATGAAAGAGGCCATCGATCTGCTGGACGCGCCCACCATCACGGACGACCGCGCCGACATCATCATCAATAGCGGCCATCTGGCCCTGCAGCTGCACGAATCGGTGGGACACGCCACCGAGGCCGACCGCATTTTCGGCATGGAGATCTCCTACGCCGGCAAAACCTTCATCAAACCGGAAATGCTGGGCTCCTTCCAATACGGCTCGCCGCTGGTGAACATCTACAGCGACAGCACCGACCCCAAGGGCCTCGGCTACCATCCCGTGGACGACGAAGGCGTGCCCGGCCAGAAAGTGGACATCATCAAGGACGGCATCCTGGTGAACCAGCAAACCTCGCGCCAGATCGCGCAGCTACTGGGACTGCAACCCTCCTCGAACATGAAGGCCTCCTACGCCGACGATTTCCCCCTCGTGCGCATGACCAATTTCTGCCTCGCCCCCGGCCAGGGCTCCCTGGAAGAACTGATCGCCAGCACCGAACACGGCTATCTGCTGGATTTCACCAAAACCTGGAGCATCGACGACAACCGCAACAACTTCCAGTTCACCACCGAGATCGGCTACCGCATCGAGGGCGGCAAGATCACCGGCATCGTGAAGGAACCCACCTATTTCGGCATCACCAAGGATTTCTGGAACTCCTGCGACGCCGTCTGCGGCCCGGAGGAATGGGGCTACCACAGCACCTTCCACTGCGGCAAGGGCGAGCCCGGGCAGGTGATGCAGCTCTCCCACGGCGTGGCCCCCGCCCGTTTCAAAAACATCAATGTGAGCGTGAAGATCTGAACCCACCCGCGCCACCCCAAACCAATACAAATCAAGAGCATCCCCGCCGCCAAACCGGCGGCGGAGAGCGCAAGGAGAAAAAATGAAAGCATTCCAAGTGATCATGTCCCTTTTGATCCTGGCCGCCCTGCTGGTCTCAGGCTACGTCGCCTGGCTGACCTACAAGGACATGCAAAAGAAAGCGGCTCCGCTGCCCATCGAGGCCTTCGAAGCCCATCTGAAGAAAAACAACCCCAACCCCATCAAGATCCAAGGCTGGTTCTCTGATCAGGATCAGACGAACATTTTGCTGGAAGTTGTCACTCCGGATACCACCCAAACCCTCCAGGACATGGCAGCGTTTAAAAAACTGCAAACCGCCAAGGGGGAAGAGTGGTATCAAATGGGCCAGAACGAATGGGTTAAAGTGGATACCACGCCCATGGCCAAACAACCGGCCGCCAAATAGCCACATCCTTTCTGCCTCAGCTTTGAGGCGAGTTTTCACAACCCGCCGTCCCCGATCCGGGACGGCAGTTTTTTTATGATCGATTCGATCCGGCTTGTTGTGGTGTTTTCCCTGCCTGGACTGGTTTTCGGGGTTTGAACCGCCCTTAGCCCCCTCCGATCCGCCTCCCCTTGGCCTCCCGCTGAGTTCCCGCATCTCAGGCGGGAAGTCAACGGGAAGTGAGTGAGAGGTGAATGGGAGGGGGCTAAGGACGGAAAGCCAGACTGACCCGTGAACTTCCCGGCCTCTGTCAGCAATAAACCGGTCCACTTCACCCGGCCTCCGTAAATAGTGGGTAACGTTTTTGCCGATTGTCAAGCGGGTATGACGATGTGCAACCGGGAAAAGGAGAAAGGGTTGGCCCGCAGATCAGAGTGATTTTGCTGGCAGCTGAAACATGCTTACTCGCATGTGTTTTGGCTGGGTTGGGAACATACCTTTGTTTTCGTGCCCCTGTAACTCTGTTCCTCTGTTTTGATAAAATCCTCTGCTTCTCTCCGAATTGATGATCCCCTGGAAACCGGAGCTCAATTCCCGGAATAGCGCAGCAGGGTGTTGCAGACCCGCGCGTGCCATTTTTTGGCGTTGGCGATGCTGCTCACGTTGTTGCAGATGATCACGAAGGCGTAGAGTTCGCCATCCGCGGCGCGCAGATAGCCGGCCAGGTTGCTCACATCGCGCAGGGTGCCGGTTTTTCCCCAGAGGCGGCTCTTGCCTTTGAGTTCGGTGAACCTTTTGCGCAAAGTGCCCTCCTCGCCGGGGAAAGCCAGGCTGTTGAGAAAGATGTCGAACCAATCCTGATGGCAGGCATGGCTGAGAGTGAGGCCCAGATGCGAGGCGGTGCAACGGTTTTGGCGGGCCAGTCCGGAGCCGTCGGTGATGTGGAAACCGTTTGTCGGGATGCCCCTTGCCGCGAGCAATTCCTCCACCCAGACCGCGCCGCTGTCCACACCCGCGCCGATGTTGCAGAGCAGGTTTTCGGCGAGCATGTTGGAGCTGGTTTTCAGCATCACGCCCAGGATATCGCGCAGCGGGAAAGAGTCGAACCCGAAGAGGACGCCGAGGCTGTCATGCGCGGCGGGATCTTCTTCCAGAGTGGTTTTTCCCGATATGGCCAGGCCTTTGCGGGAGAGGGTTTTGCGCAGCATCTGCAGTGTGAAGAGGGGCGGATTGCGCACCGCCGCGGTGAGATATTCCGGAGTGTTGACGCCCAGCTTTCCCTTCAGGGTTACGCTGCGGTTGTCTTTGGAAACCTGCAGCCAGATGCCGGCGGTGCCTTTCTGCGCCACGGTGGTGATCTGATTGTTGATCTGGAAATAGTTGTAGCCGTGGCGGGGACTCGCTTTGGCCTTGTTTCCCGCCTTGGAGGAGCCTTTGAGGTCGAAGCGCACCAAATTGGCGTTGAAAGAGAGGGCGCCCACCCCCGGCGAAAAGCCGTAGGGCAGGTTGTGGGCCTCCCAATGCGGATTGCAGGGATATGTGGGATAAAGGCTGATGTCTCCGATCAGATCGCCGCTGACCTTTCTGATGCCCCGCGCTTTCAGGGAATCGGCCCAAAGCTCGAAAACCCGGTGGGGCCCCTCCGGATAGAAATCATCCATCCAGGTGGGATCGCCGCCACCCCTGACCACCAAGTCGCCCCGTAAAACCCCGTCCAGAACGTCGCCGTTGGTGCCGATCAGCGTTTGGAAGCGGTGTTCGGGACCGAAGGCCGACAGCGCGCCGATGCCGGTGTAAAGCTTTTGCAGCGAGGCGGGCATCAGTTCCTTGTCGGCCCTGTATCCGTAGATCAGGCTGCTGTCCCCGGGCGCGTAAAAAGCCACCGCGACGCTGGCACCCTTCACCAGCGAAGAGCCCATCAGCTTGTCCAGCGCGGAATCGAGGGCTTGGGCATCCAGGTTTTGCCCGGATAACACGGCGGACAGAATGGCGAGCAAAGCCAGCAGCAGCCAAGCCTTGAGATATCCGGGGCCAGCCTGAGACCTGTGTCCAACAAGCGATTTATTGTTCATGCAAACAACCTTGCGGCCACGCCTCAGCCTGTCAATCGAAATTTAAGGCTCTCTTTCAAACCGAGTGGGTGGAAGCGATCAACCAGCCAGCAGCCCGGAGGGCGACAGATCATAGCGAGGGAGCGCAGCGCAGCGGAGCCCCTCGATGAACGGACAAATCAACAATTTTAACAGGCCTCCACCCCTCCCCTGAAACGCAAAACGTTTTGGGGGAGGGGTGGAGGCAATTTCCATTTGTTTTCTCTTGTTTCGTTACGAGGGGCTTACGCACCCTCGCTATCATTCTGCCGCCCTCACGGGCTGTGTCCACTTCGTTTGAAAGAGAGCCAAATCTGCTTTTTCTAGAATGCTCCGTAAACCTCCAGCTGCCTTCAAAGGGAATTGAAGGGAGCGTATGCCCCGAGGGACCATGCCCCGCAGGCTATTCGAAGTAGTAAATGGCTTTGATAGGATCGACGGAAGCGGCTTTCAGAGCGGGATAGAGTCCCGAGACAAAGCCTGTGGCGAGGGAAAAAAGCAGGCCCACCAGCGCGCCCTGGACAGGCAGATAGAGGGGGAAATCGATCGCCCGGCTGATGAGGCTGAGGGCGATCCAGGCCAGCAGAATGCCCAGCAGAGCGCCCAACAGGGCCAGGACCAGGGCTTCGAAGATGAAATAGTAAAAAATGTCCTTTTCCGTGGCGCCCACGCTTTTGCGGACCCCGATCTCGGTCATGCGTTCCTGGATGGAGATCAGCAGGGTGCTGAACAACCCGATGCCGCCAACGATGAGGGATATGGAGGCGATGGCGATCAGGGTGATGTTCCACTTTTCCATGTAACCCTCGATCTCGTCGGTGATGGTGAGGATCAGCTGCCCCACGTCCATGAAGCTGAAATTGGGATACATCCGGTGCCGGGCCAGCAGCAGTTGCCGGGCCTGGGTTTTCAGCTCGCGGAACTCCTTCTCGTCCCTCGCCTGGAGGTAGATCATATGCACGCCCTTGTTGGTTCCGAAACGGTGGGCGCCATATTTGAGAGGCACATAGACCGCGCTGAGCTCATCCTTGCGTTCCCAGGCGTTGAAGTTCATCCCGCTGCCGCTGGAAAGCTGGTCATCCTTGAGCACGCCCACCACGCGCAGGCGGTGTTCGCCCAGCTGCAGGATTTGTCCCACCGGATCGGCCTGGCCGTATTGCTCTTGGGCAAAGTGGAAGCCCAAAACGGCGGCGGGCAGCACGTTGTCGTTTTCATACTGGTTGTAGTAGCGGCCAAAGAGGATGGGATAGGTTTTGTTGGTGAAGAATCCGGTATCCGCGGCGCGGAGCTGGACCTGCTTGTCTTTGTTTCCAAGTTTTATCACAGCGGAGCTCATGATCATGGCGTAGCTGCTTTTGTGGGGCACGGAGGATTTGAGGGCCAGATAGTCGTCGTAGCTGATGGTGTCCACGCTTTGCTCGGCGCGGCGGAGGGCCCGGCGCAGGCTTCTGGGGCCGGAAACCTTGCCCGGCGAGTCGGCCGAGATCACCACCGACAGATCCCAGCCCATGCCTTCCATATTCTTGCTGATCAGTTGTTTAAGGGCATAGACGCTGGAAAACATGGAAACCACGGCCAGCACACCGATCACAATGCCCGTGAGGGTTAGCAGCGAGCGCAGCTTGTGGTTCATGATGCTCTGAAACGCGCTGCGCAAGGCGTCCCAGGCCGGAACGCGGGTCATTCCATGACGCTTTTGCACTGCGGACATTGCTTGTAGTTGCCTTTGGCCTTGCTGTACTTTTCGTAGATGAAGGGATGGCCGCAGTGGGGGCAGGCGATGGGCAGCGGTTTGTCGTTCGAAATGTATTTGCAGTCGGGATAGCGGGTGCAGGACCAGAAGGGTTTGCCCTGCTTGCTGCGGCGCTGGGTGATCTCGCCCTCGTGGCATTCCGGGCAGGTGATGCCGGTGGTTTTGGGGCGGGAAAATTTGCATTTGGGATAGTTGCTGCAGGCGATGAAGACCCCAAATTTGCCGCTCTTTTCCACCAGGGGGCTGCCGCATTGGGGGCATTTCTCATCCAGGGTTTTGGGCACCGAGATCACGATCCTGCCCTCGGCGTCGCGGCTGAAATTCTTGCTGTTGCGGCAGGCCGGGAAGCGGTTGCAGGCCAGGAATTCCCCGCCCTTGGAACGCTTGATCACCATTTTGCCCTCGCCGCAGACTTCGCAGACGATATCGGTTTCCTGGGTGAAAGCGCTCTTTTCCTTCTTGATGTCCAGCCCCTTGATCAGCTTGGTAAGCTCTTCATAATAGCTTTGCACCAGTTCGTGCCAGACGGCCTTTTTCTCCTCCACCTCGTCCAGCTTGGTTTCCATTTGGGCGGTGAAGCTCACGTTGAAGATGGCGTCGAAGTTGCCCACCAAGAAGCGGTTGACGTCGTTGCCCAGGTCGGTGGGAAGGAAGCTTTTCTTTTCCATGCCCACGTATTTGCGCTTTTTGATGGTGCTGATGATGCTGGAATAGGTGGAGGGCCGGCCGATGCCCTTGGCCTCCAGTTCCTTGATCAGTGAGGCTTCCGTGAAGCGCGGCGGCGGTGAGGTGAAATGCTGCGAACGCTTGAGGGCGTCGTGTTCCAGTTCGTCGTTTTTGGCGTAGGCAGCGTGGATCTGCGCGCCTTCCACCAGCATCACGTGGGGCCAGGCCTTCATGAAACCCTCCTCCACCACGCGGTTGCCGCTGGCGGCAAAGAAGGCCTCGCCCAGGCTGATCTTGGCACTTGTGTTTTCCAGCTTCACGGGCCTCATCTGCGTGGCCACAAAGCGTTGCCAGATGAGGGTGTAGAGCTTGAGCTGCTCTTTGCTGAGGCTGGCGGCGACGCTTTCCGGAGTGTGGAAGGCGTCGGTGGGCCGGATGGCCTCGTGGGCGTCCTGGGCCGAGGATTTGTTCTTGTAAACCCTGGTGGTGGCGTACAATTCATCCGCGCCGAAGCGCTCCCTGATCAGGTCGCGGCAGTTTTCCACAGCCTCCGCGGCGATGCGCACGCTGTCTGTGCGCATGTAGGTGATCAGACCGGTGGTTTCGCCCTTGAGGTCAATTCCCTCGTAGAGTTGCTGGGCGATGGACATCGTTCTGTCCGAAGGAAAGC
This sequence comes from Candidatus Cloacimonadota bacterium, assembly GCA_020532085.1. Lineage (NCBI taxonomy): Bacteria > Pseudomonadati > Candidatus Cloacimonadota > Candidatus Cloacimonadota bacterium. Next base: position 21,718 of record JAJBAV010000014.1, read on the forward strand.
CCAGCAGTTTGGAGGCTTCCTGCTGCAGGGTGCTGGTGATGAAGGGCGGCTGGGGCTGGAGGTCACGCAGGGTGCGTTTGATCTCGCTCAGCACGGCTGGGGAGGAGCTTACCCCCTCCGCGATCGCGATGGCTTTGGCCTCGTCCGGGATCTCGAACTTTTTACCCTGCCATTTTTCCAGGCTGGCCTTGAAGGGAGGAAACTCATCCTTCCAGAAGTTGGCTTCCAACCTCCAGAATTCCCGGGGCACAAATTCCCCGATCTCCTGCTCGCGCTCGCAGATCAGGCGCAGCGCCACACTCTGCACGCGGCCGGCGCTGAGGTCCTTGGCGATGACTTTCCACAGCAGGGGCGAAACGGTGTAACCCACGATGCGGTCCAGCACCCGCCGGGCCTGCTGGGCGTCCACCTTGGCCATGTCAACTTCGCCGGGCGCGTCGATCGAGGCGGAGATGGCCTTGCCCGTGATCTCGTTGAAAACTATGCGGTAAACCGGCTTGCCGGCCAGTTCCTTGGCCAAAACCTTGGCCAGATGCCAGGCTATGGCTTCACCCTCGCGGTCGTGGTCGCTGGCCAGATAGATCGCCGGAGCGTCTTTGGCCGCGGCGCGGAGCTCGCCGATGGTCTTCACCTTCTTTTTGTCGATCTCGTAAACCGGCTGGAACTGGTGGTCAACATCCACTCCCAGATCGTGTTTGGGCAGGTCACGCACGTGGCCCATGGAGGCTTTCACGGAAAACTGGTTGTGCAGGAGCTTGGAAATGGTGCCCGCCTTGGCGGGGGATTCAACTATGATCAAACCTTTGTTCATATCTTCCTCGTAGTCATTCGGGATCGGCGAAGCGCCCGCAGCAGTTCTTGTATTTCTTGCCGCTGCCGCAGGGACAGGGATCGTTGCGCCCCACCTTGGGGGCCACGTGCACGGGACGCGGTTTGGCGCCGCCGCCATCGTAAGGCCCGGAAAACTGCGGCGGCTGGCTGGCGTTTTGCGAGACCTGCAGGGTCTGGTCCTGGATGAAAGCGCTCATGTCCTCGTGCTGGGTTTTGGCGTTGTTGAGCATGCTGTCCATCTGTTCCTGGGAAAGGATGTAGGTGGTGAAAACCTTCTTGGTGACGTTGTCCTGGATGCGCGAGATGAGGTTCTCAAAAAGGCCGTAGCTTTCGCGCTTGTATTCGATGAGGGGATCTTTTTGCGCGTAGGAACGCAGATGCACGCTTTCCTTGAGCAGGTCCATCTCGTGCAGGTGGTCGCGCCATTCGTCATCCACCACTTCCAGCACACTGCGGCGTTCGATGTCGCGCATCACCTCCTGCCCCACTTGGGCTTCCTTTTTCTCGTATGCCTGCATCACCAGTTCCTGCAAGGTGTCTTCCAGCATGGCCTGGTTGAGGTGGTCGCTCTGCAGTTCCTCGGGGTCGATGGCCACGTTGAGGTTGTTGCGAAACCAGACGCAGAGCCGGCTCAGGTCCCAATCCTCGGGATAGCTGTTGGCCGGGATGTGTTCATTCACCTCGCGGACCACGGACTCGGCCACCATCTCCTGCACCTCGCGCTTCAGGGAATAGCCCTTCAGCACGCTGCGCCGGTAGGAATAGATCACTTCGCGCTGCTGGTTCATCACCTCGTCGTATTTGATGAGGTTTTTGCGGATCTCGAAGTTGTGCTCCTCCACCCGTTTCTGGGCCCGCTCCACCGTCTTGGTCATCCAGGGATGGCGGATAGCATCGCCGGATTTGATCCCCATCTTCATCATCATCGGCGCGATGCGGTCGCCGCCGAAGAGGCGCATCAGGTCGTCTTCCAGCGAAAGGTAGAACCTCGAGGTGCCCGGATCGCCCTGGCGTCCGGCGCGGCCGCGCAGCTGGCGGTCGATGCGGCGGCTTTCATGGCGTTCGCTGCCGATCACGTGCAGGCCGTCCAGAGGCTGGCCGTAGGGAAACTCGTCGGTGACGGCAAAGTTGATCCCGCGGTAGTTTTCCGTGCTCTGGGCCACCACTCCGGGGCCCAGTTTGATATCCGTTCCACGGCCGGCCATGTTCGTGGCGATGGTCACCGAGCCCGGCTCACCGGCGGAGGTGATGATCTCGGCCTCGCGCTGGTGCTGGCGGGCGTTCAAAACGTTGTGGGGAATGTTGCGCCGGCGCAGCAGCCGGCTGATCGTTTCCGAGACCTCCACGCTCACTGTGCCCACCAACACGGGTTTTTTGCGCTCGTGCCAGTAAATGATCTCGTCGATCAGGGCCTGGTACTTTTCGTTCTTGGTCATGTAGATCACGTCCTCGTGGTCCACGCGGGTCACGGGCACGTTGGTGGGGATGTTCATCACCGGAAGGTTGTAGATCTCGATGAATTCGGCCTCTTCGGTCACCGCGGTGCCGGTCATGCCGGACAGCCGCTCGTACATCCGGAAATAGTTTTGCAGCGTGATGGTGGCAAAAGTCTGCGTGCCGGCCTCGATGGTGACGTTTTCCTTGGCCTCCAAAGCCTGGTGCAGACCGTCTGAAAACCTGCGGCCCGGCATCTGGCGCCCGGTGAATTCATCCACGATGATCACCTTGTTGTCGATCACCACATATTCCTTGTCGTTTTCGAAGAGGGTGTAGGCCTTGAGCAGTTGGTTGATGTTGTGCAGCTTTTCGCTCTTGTCCATGAAGCGGTTGGTTTCCAGGGTTTTGCGCTTTATCTTTTCAGCTTCGGAGAGGCTTTCGTCCTCATCAACCCGGATCAGCACCTCGTCCAGGCTTTCCACCACAAAGAGGTTGTTTTCTTTGCGTGCCAGCAGTTCACGCCCCTTTTCACAGAGATCCACGCTGTTGTGGCGTTCTTCCACGGCGTAGAACAGCAGCTCGTCAAGTTCATGCATCTTTTTGTCACGCAGGTAGATGCCTTCCATGTCGCTGACCAGCTTTTTCAGCCGGCTTTCCTGCATCAGTTTGGCGAAGGCCTTGTTGCGCGGGGCGGCGCGCTGCACGATCAGCAGATTGGTGGCCAGGCGATCCGTGTCCGGGGCAGGGTTGTCCTCGCGGGTGTCTTCGCGGATCTCGCTTAAAACCCTCTGCACCATGCTGTTCTGCGCCTGCACCAGTTGGTGGATCTGGGGCCGGAGCTCGGGGTAGAAATTCTTGTCCTGGGCGATGGGGCCACTGATGATCAGCGGCGTGCGCGCTTCGTCGATGAGGATGCTGTCCACCTCGTCCACGATGGCGAAATAGAAGTCGCGCTGCACCAATTGGCGCTGCGAGACAGCCATGTTGTCGCGCAGATAGTCGAAGCCAAATTCGCTGTTCATACCGTAGGTGACGTCGCAGAGATAGGCTTCCTTGCGCTCTTCAAAGCTCATCCCGGTGGTGATGCATCCCACCCGCATCCCGTGAAAGTTGAAAATGGGCGACATCCACTCCGCGTCACGCGAGGCCAGATAGTCGTTCACTGTCACCAGATGCACCCCGCGTCCCACCAGCGCGTTCAAAAACAGCGGCAGAGTGGCCACCAAAGTCTTGCCCTCGCCGGTGGCCATTTCAGCGATCCTGCCGTCGTGCAGGGCCATGCCGCCGATCAACTGAACGTCAAAGGGCACCATGTCCCACTTCCGCAGATGCCCGCGCACCTCAAATTCCTGCCCCGCGATGCGGCGGCAGGTATCTTTCACCAGCGCGAACACCTCCGGCAGATAGTCGTCCAGGGTGGCTTTGGTGAGGGCCTTGAGCTGTTTTCTGGTCTCGTCGATGCGGTTGTCGATGCGGTTGCGTTCGCTTTCCTCGCTTTCCTCGCGGAAGCGGTGTTCCAGCTCTTCCAGCGCTTCCCGCAGTTCACGCAGCGTGTCCGCGATCTCCCCACGGATGGCTGCCACCCGGTCCCGCAGCTGATCGTCGTCATACTGCTGCAGGCCCTCGAAGATGAGGTTGATGGCCTGCACCTGCGGCGAATACAGGTTCAGGTCGCGGGTGCCTTTGTCACCGAACATCTTGCGGAGTAATTTTTCCAGCATAAATTGGTTCCTTTTATTCATTTCCGCTGGCCTGAGGCCGGGCCGGCAGAACATCAGTTTTTTGTGGTTGGGTCAGAAAATCGTTTCCCCCGATTGTGTCAATACTTTAAATGCCTTCCGAAGCCCGAAAGCACCATCGGAAAAAGGACTTCGGCATCTTTTTGCTTGACAGCCAGACCGCCCGCGGTTTCGGCTGGGCCAGATAACAATAATACTGACAAAAGGTGCAAACCATGACAGCAAGAATCCTGATCGTCGCCGCCCTTCTGCTGCTGCTGGCGGCCTGTGCTTCCAACCAGGACGCCTCCGGGTCCAGCTCCGCGTCCGAATATGGCTATCTGAACCTGGCTGGCAGCATGATAAACCGCGAAGCCTGGGTGGACGGAACCCAGCTGGGCGTGGATCCCGAAGCCGACAGCAACCGCGTCCGCCTCAAAGCAGGGCCCCACAAACTGGAGTTCCGCTCCTCAAACCGCATTTTGCGGGCCGAAGACATCCTGGTGGAGGCCGGCCAGACCGTCGAAGTTACCGTGCCCTGATAGATTCGGGAAACAGAGAAAAAGGTAAAAAGAGCAAAGGGTTTCACGCAGATCACACAGATGGCATAGATTGGTTAAACAGGTTCAAACCGGACTGTCATTCCGGGGTAGGGGCCCCGGAATCCAGGCCTGGCGTGAATAGCCAAACCTAAGACCGGGCCGGTGCGGGCTCGATGCAGACTGCGTTTGGATCGATGCCCGGCCAAGGCATTATCCGGACCGTCTGGATTCCAGGCCTGACTACGTTATCCCGGAATGACGGAGCGCAAAGGTCTTCAGTTGATACAGCCAGAGACAGTGTTCCACCCTTCCACCCCTCCACGAACCAACCTTTTCTCTGTTTTCACCTATTCTGCAAAAAAAGAACCGCCGCCCAAAAAGGACGGCGGCTGTAGCTTAGATCAGGCTAACTCAATAAGAGTCGCGTTGAAATCTGTTGCGGTTATACTGCTGCTTTTTGGCCTTGCGGCAATCCGGGCAGCGCTGGGGTTCGTTGGTCAAACCCTTTTCCTTGTAAAATTCCTGTTCGCCTTCGGTGAACACGAATTCTTTCGAGCAGTCTTTGCAAACCAATGTCTTATCTGGCATGGCTTTCTCCTTTGTGTTTGGGACATCTGACATTCGGGTTTGAGGCTCTCCCAGAACAAAAAGGAATAGGCTCATGGAATGTTAATCCCTGTATGGTGTGCAAAAACTGCCGGGCCGGTATTCTGTCAATCATTATTTTTCAGAAAGTGGTTTTATCCACGAAATTGAAATCATCGATCAACATGGTGGGTATGTAGCTGACCAGGAAGGGCAGTTCCTGTTTGCCCAGGGCCAGGATCCGCCGGGTGGCGTCGTGGGGAATCTCGTTGAAGCGCAGGTTGTTCACGGCGTTTTTCACCTGTCCGTCTTCAAAGTAGAGCACTCCGTCGCGGGTCATGCCGGTGAATTCCCCGGCCTTGGCGTCCACGGTGCGGATATACCAGAAGCGGTTGATGATCAAGCCCCGCGGCACCAGCTTCATCATCTCTTGCTCACTGGCGTCGCCACCGGGGATGTAGTAGTTGAAGAGGCTTTGCGGCCGGGCGTTCTTTTCTTTGGCCCAGTGCCGGTTTGTGGGCAGGTTTTGCAGCACGCCGCCATCAACCCAGCTGATCTCCGTGTTGGCTATGCCTTCGCGGTCGTAGGGCCGGGCATAGAGACGGGGCTCCTTGAGGGTTGAGCGCAGCGAGAATTTTTTTCCGAAGAAGGGCTGGCCCAGCTGGCCGGTGTAAGGCGTGAAACCTTCATCGCTCTGACGCCGATTCATCATCCAGCCCATATAGAACAGCAGTTCGCCGATCGCGCCGGGACGCAGGATAACAGGGATCCTGCAGGCGTCGAAATCTTTCATCGTCCGCAGGCTTTCCGCCTGGGCGAGCAGGCGTTCAAACTCCTGTTCCAGCGAGAACGCGCCAAAATCCTTGGCGTCATAGGAGACCTTGGTTTCCACCGCGTCCTTTTTGAGGGTCATGGAATGCCCGAATTCCGTGTGCGCATCGCTGCCGGAGAAACCGTTTCTGGTGAAGAGGCAGCTTTCGTGGAGATGCTTTTCGGTCATGCCGGAAACCGTGGCGCCGTAAGCCTTGGCCTTGTCGATGGCCTGGGCCACGATCTCCACCATCTTGGCGGGCTCGAGGTCGCGGGTGGCCGGATCGCAGTTGTTCACCTCGGGCAGCGTCTGCGCGCCAACGCTGGGCAAGTATTCCGGGTCAGGGCGGTTCAGCCGGGCGATGTCTTCGGCGGTTTTGATCAGATGCGCGAGGGTGGCCTCATCGTCCTGGTTCACGCTGCAGGAGCCTGTCTGCTGGCCGAAAGCGACCTCCAGGCCGATCTCCAGCCCGGGCCCCGCGATGTGCTGGGTGATGCCGTTCTGGGCGAAGCGGGTCTCGTGGCTGTCGTGGGAACTGATGCTCAGGCTGTAATCGTCCGCCTGGCAGTGGCTGCGGATGTATTTCTCGATTTGTTCGAACTGCTTGTTCATTGGGAACCTCCCACGCGGATGTTGCGAAATCTTGCTGTGGCGGCGCCGTGCGTCATGCGCGCCGACTGGCTGGGCTGGCCCTTGCCGCAGTTGATCACCCCGAAAGGTCGCCAGTGGCGTTCATCGCAGATGGCGTCGCAGCTGTTCCAGAATTCCGGGTTGCAGGATTTATAGATCACCTTCTTGACGGGCCGGAACAGCTTGCCGTTCTTGATCTCCCAGAAGAAATCGCCGCCGAACTGGAAGTTAACGCGGTGTTGGTCGATGGAAAAGCTTCCCTGGCCTTGGATGTAAACCCCGTCCTCGGTATCGGCGATGAGTTCGGACGGGCTTAGTTCCTTGGTGCCGGGCAGCAGATAGAGGTTGGGGATGCGGTTGATGGGCTGGTCGGAATAATAGGTGGCGCGGTTGCAACCCCGGGAATACTCCAAACCTATCTCCATCGCGGTGTCGCGGGTGCTGCCGTATTCGTTCAGGATGCCGTCTTTGATGATATGCCATTTCTGGCCGGGCACGCCGTCGTCGTCGAAACCAAGCGTGGCCAGGCCCTCGCTTAAGGTGTTGTCGCCCACAAAATTGATGATCTCGCTGCCGTAGCGGTAATTTTTCAGCTTTTCCGGGGTGGCAAAGGAAATGCCGGCGTAGTCAGCTTCCCAGCCCAAAACGCGGTCCAGTTCGGTGGGATGGCCCACGCTTTCGTGCATCGTGAGTCCCAGGTGAATGGGATCCAGGATCAGGGTGCGCCGCGCTTCCGGACCCAACGGTTCGGCTTTCACCTTGATCAGGGCTTCCTCGGCGATCTGCTTTGCTTTTTCCGTCAGGTTCAGGCTTTCGATCCATTCCCAGCCGATGGCCTTGCCGCCTTCTTTGAAGCTGCGGCTCTGGCTGTCGCCTTCATGCACCGCGGTGGCAGTGATCATGGGCGTGATCCACTGGGTGTTGGTTTCCAGCCGCGTGCCCAGGGTGGAGCCAAAGAATTTCTCGTCCCGGTGCATGATCAGGTAAAACATCGCCCGCTTCACCCCTTCAAAGGCCAGCATGCTGCGGTTGACCTCCAGCATCAATTCCACCTTTTCCTTCATCGGCACGTCGCGCGGGTCGATCTTCACCGGGGTCTCGTAGGTGGCAATGTAGCTGCGTTCCGGGGCCAGGCGCAGCTTCTTGTTCTTGTTCACGGAAGCGGACAGGGTGGCGATCTCGGCGGCGCGGCGCACTGTCTTGAGGACCGCCTCGTCGCTGAAAACGTTGGAATGGGCGAAGCCCCAGGCCCCGTCCTTGAAAAAGCGGACCCCGTAGCCGTAAAGCACACTGTTGGATGTGTTTTTCAGGCTCAGGTTCTGCAGATAGATCACCTCATCGGTGGTCTTCTGAACGCGGATGTCGGCGTATTCAGCGCCGAGCTGCTCCGCCGCGTTCATGGCCAGATCGAGATATTTCATCAATCCTCCCAATTGGATTTTGGCTTGGTTGTAACGCCTTCAGACTTTGCAACCTGCCTTCCAATCCAGCAAAAAACCCCGCCTCCGCTTGTCAAGCCGGAATTTCCCTTTGACAGATATGCCCCGCCCTGCCAAGCTATCCCGGTTCGCCAACTAACTGAGAAACAGATATTTAAAGAGGTATCTAAACATTATGGACTGCCCTTTTTGCGCCATCAGACCGAACCGGGTACTGCTGGAGAACGAACATTTTTTCGCCATCCGGGACATCCACCCCATCTCGGAAGGACATTGCCTCATCATCTCGCGCCGCCACGCGCGCGATTTCTTTGAGCTCAGCGCTCAGGAAGCCACTTCCCTGCTTGACCTCAGCCTCAAGCTGCGCGAACTGCTGCAGCGCGATCACCATCCCGACGGCTTCAAACTGCTGATGAATTGCGGCGCCGCCGCCGGACAGAGCGTTTTTCATTTCCACCTGCACATCATTCCCCGCCACACTGGCGATAGAAAGAACTTCCGCCGCATCGCGGCTTCGCTGAAAGAGGTGCTGTGACCCACTTCGTCCTGGCCGCGCCCAACCTTAAATGCCAGCCAGTGGGGACAGGACCAAACAGCCAGGGTTTACTGCGGGTTTATCCGGCCTCCCAGTCCGAAAAAAAACATTGACATGATCTGGCTGAAGCGATTTATATGCCAAATCATCAAATAAACCCCATAACAACATCTGGAGAACCGTCATGAAGAAAGCGCTAACCATGCTGGCCCTGGCCTGCCTGACCCTGGCAGCCTGGGCCACAGACCTTGTGATCGAACAAACGGATGGCACCACCATCCGGATAAACACTTCCGGCATCAGGAGAATGAGCTTCGCGGAATCCGCCCAGGAAACGCAGCAGGACTGGACATATGAGGGTTTGCTGGCGCACTGGGCCCTGAACGGAGACACTTTCGACTACAGCGGCGCGGGCCTCAACGCCACCAATGCCGGCGCTAAGCCCTGCGCGGGCATTAACGGCAAGGATGGCTGGGCGATGGGCTTTAAGGGAAACGCTGCCAACGGAGATGAGGGAGGCCACATTTTGCTGCCCCATCTGGATCTCGCTGAATACAAGCAGCTAACCATCTCCCTGTGGGTTAAGGAAAACGGCATGGAAAACCTGGATGGCGAAGCCTACATCTTTTTCGGCGACCACTTTGAAGGCTGCCTGGGTATCGCGCATTTCTACGGCAACATTGAATTCCTGGCCAACGAAAATACCATCAAGATTCCCTACCGGCAGGAATATACGGATAACTGGGTGCACTACGCCCTTACCTCGAAAGACGGCTCCATCACCGGCTATATAAACGGCCAACTGGTTGGCAGCCAAGCCCATGCCCCGCGCGTCGCCGGCAACAACGCCGCCCTGGGACGCCACTGGTGGGGCAAAACCGGCACCTCCACCCGCTTCACGGGTTGCATCGACGAAGTGCGCATCTACAGCCGCGCCCTTTCCCCTGAGGAACTGGTCGCCCTGAGCAAAGAGGGCAGATAACCCCGGCAATTCTCCAGCGGTTACCACCATGCCCAGAGTGGATTGAACCAAAAACCCGTTTGGCCCCCAATATCAATACGGTATCAATACGGAATCAATACGGATTTCATCCGTAATGATTCCGTATTGATACCGTATTGATATTGGGGGCCATGGTTCAGGGGTGGCGCAAACCGATATGCTACTTCACCCCCACGCTGATAGACGCCAAGATAAGCTCTGTCTACGGTTCAGACTTACAACGGCACCCCGCTCCGGCGCCAGCCTTTGGAGAACAAGCCAAAGCAAAGCCAAAGATCCGCGATACCAATTCCACGCATGTCTTTAGCGCCGCGGATCTCTGGCAAAAACCGCCACTGCTTTCTTAAGGCAAGGTGATGGCGGTCACATAATAAAAGGCTTTGGGCAGGGTCAGGTATTCCGGGTCCCCCCAGAATAATTCGGTTGTGACGTGGATGGCCGTGAAATCGATCCCGGGATCAAAAGAGCGGTAGATGCGGTAACCGTCTGCGCCGTCAACCGGCAGCCAGTGCAACACACCTTCTGCGTCGATGCTAATATCCGGCGGTGGCAGATATCCGCCGGCCGTGGTGAAGGTCCAGACCGGCGATACGCTGGTTAATTCAGTAAGAACGTCGGTGATCCGCACGTACCAGTGATAGGCTTCATCATCCAACAGGTTGGCCTGATTGAACACGAAGATGCCGTCCACCAGCAGTTCGGTCCCCGTTCCGCTGTACACCGGAGGTGCTGGAAAACTCGGATCGATGTCGCAGAAAACATCGAAGAAGCTCTCCACCCACCAGTCGGGATCGGTCTGCCATTCCAAGTCCACACCCTGGAAGGGCAGATCCTCCGCTCCGTTAAGAGGCGAAACCAGGATGGGCGGTTCGGGCGGAAGGTATCCCCCGGTGGTGAATTCCCAGACATCCGAGCAGCGGTACCAGTGATCGATCAGGTCGTTGACCCGTACATACCAGTAATAGGCCTCTTCGTCCAGCAGCAGCGGGTGTTCATAGACCCAGCGCGCCACGTAGGGGAACACGGGGATGCCGGGGCCGGTGTAGATGGGCGGTTCCGGGAAAGCCGGATCGATGGAGACGAAGACGTCGAAGAAGCTGTCCGGCGGATACATGGGCATTTCCCAGACGAACGGGACGTGGCGGGGCGGCACTGCTTCCGCCAGATCCGGAGGCGAAACCAGGATCGGAGGAGGGTACACCAGCTGGGTATCCTGGGTTATGAAATCCCAGATGGGGGAATAGTGCTCCTCCATCGTGCCGGTCAGCGTTAGCCTGATCCGCCAGTAATAAAGGGTGCCCAGCTGCAGTTGCGGGGCATGGCAGTAACGGCGAAGCGGGTTGAGGGGGCTGATGAGGCCGGGGCCGCTGTAGATGGGCTCCAAGCCGCTGAAATCCGGATCGATATCCACCCAGACGTCGAAGAAGCTGTCCACCGGCCAATCCTCCCTTCCTTCATCGGGCGTGCCCCAAACCATGATCAAACCGGCATCCTCCACGCTGGGCTGGTGGTTGGAAGGATAGATGTAAAGGTCGCTGGGCCAGAAGGGATCGGGCTCGGTCTCGGTGCTGAAATACCATTCCTCCACGAACTCCGCCTCGCCTTCAATGTTGAAGGGAACCACCTTCCAGGTGTAATCATAGCCGTATTCCAACAACCCGATGGGCAGTTCGTAATCCGGGTCCCGCACATAGGGCACATATACATAGTCGACATTGTCGGCCGGGAAATAGACCTTAAAGCCGTCCGGCTCTGCGTAGCAGGAATTGGGCAGGTAGGACCACCGCAGAAAACCGGTATTGATGGCCACGTTTTGCGACGCGATGCCGGGAATGGGATTTACTGCGTTGCCAGGCAGCAGGCTGTACATGGTGAAGGTGATGCTTTGGTTGCCGGACAGAGGCGGGAAGAGCTGGGAACCTGGAACGAAGTAGTAGAAGGGACCTGGCGGATAGGGCGTCACCAGGGGCGAAAGGCCGGCCGGCACTTTGAAGTTATGCGAGTTGTTGAGAGGAATGTTGACATGGGTGGGGATGCAGGCTGGAACGCAGCTTACCCGAGGTGACAGCCAGTAGTTTGAAGGAAATTGCAGGGTGGTGGCCAGGGTCACCGCGAGGTTGTACAAGGCAACTCCCGAAGGCCCTGTCGCGAAATAGAAAGTGGGCGAATCCCAGACCTCCGGTCCGCTGGTGTAGCGTACTTTCCAGTAATAGTCCTGCTCCCCGATCAGGGGCGCAAGGTAGAATTCGAAGCTGTTACCGGTGACGGGGGTGAGGGGTCCCGAGTAGGCAGGCGGATTGGAAAAGCCGGGATCGAGGTCGCAAAAGACATCGAAGAAGCTGTCCGGCACCCAGCCTGGCTGTTCGAACTGCAGGTTCACGCCGGCGGCGGAAACACCCTGTTCTCCGTCCGCGGGCGATATCAGGACTGGCGGGCCGGGTTGGGATTGGGTGCTGAAGGTCCAGATCTCCACGTTTTCCGCTTCGCCATATGTGTTGTAGGGGACCACCTTCCAGGTGTAATCCTGGCCGTAAGCCAGGGTGGGGATGGGAACCAGATACTCGGTGCGTTTCCCCGTGTAGGGTATGATGGTATAGGGCGTTTGTTCATAAGCGGGAAAATAAACGGCAAAGGCGTCCGGCGTACCGTAACCGGTCCATTGGTCAAAATTCCATTTCAGGCAACCGATGTTGATGGAGGCATTGGAGGCAAGGTCAATAGGCACCGGGGTCCCAACTGGCGGGGGCAGCAGCGTGTTCAGGGTGAAATTGGCGGTCTGGTTACTCTGGATGTTATTGAACTGAATGGGGTAAGGGCTGAAGAAATAGGAAGGGCTGGCGACAGGCAGAGTGGGTGTGACGATTGGATTCAAACCGTTGTTGACCAGATAGTTATAGGTGGTCCCGAAGGTCATTTTCCTGGTCCAGGGAGCGCAGGCCCCGGTGCAGGTGACGTAAGCCCAGGTTCCGGTGTAGCTGGAGTTGTTGGTCAAAGTAACGCTTATGGTGGAACTCGGAACGATGTAAGTGCAGGTAAGGAAGCTGTAAACCTGGGAGTCAAGCACGTAGTTTTCCACAGGGTGGTGGTAACGCACATACCAGTAATAGGTCTGGGCGTTGAGCAAAGCTGGAACGTAGTAGTGAAAATCCATCCGGTCCGGATCAAGAAGGCCTGAGAACTGCTCAGGATTGGGGAAATTGGGGTCGATATCCAGGAAGATGTCGAAAAAGCTGTCCACATGGTACTGCCAATCATTCATGTGAAAGACCAGGTCGATCCCCCCGGTCGGGATATCCGTTGCCTGATCGGCGGGATAGATCAGCTGTGGAGGCTCCAAAGGCAGAGGGGCGGTGAGGAAAAACCACATGTCCGATTCGCTGGACAGCATGGACATCATGTCCGTGACCCGGATCTTCCAGTTATAAGTCTGCAGCGGAAGCAGTTCGGGGGCGGGGAAATGGAATTCGAAACCGGTGAAAAACTCCATGGCCGGCCCCTCATAGACCGGCGGCTCGGGAAATCCTGGATCGAGGCTGAGGTAAACCTGGAACCAGTAATCGGGAGTATGGTCCGGCTGCATCCAGACCAGTTCCGTGGCCTGGGGCGGCAGATCGGGCTGCCCGGGCATGGGAGAGATCAACTGGGGAATAAGGGGTTGGGCGAAAAGAGGGGAAACTGCCAAAAACATCAAGAACGCCAGGCAAATCAGTGCTTTTTTCATGGCGATACCTCCTAGGATCGGAGTTCAAAAAACACAATGAAGCATCCTACTTATATCAGGGATACTCTTCTGGGACGGAATACTGAGAAGGTGCTATTCGAAACACCTCTTCCCATTATCACATATAATCTATCTCGCGGGCAATTCAAAGTAAATGGAAATTCCTTGTCAAGAGAAATTTGAACAATGTTCGCAATATATTGTGGCGCACAATCCACAGAATAGTGAAATACCCTGTTAGGGAGGGATTTTGTCGAGGTTGAAGCAAAGGTTCTTAGAATGCCAGTTTACAGCAGGTTAATCCGGTAAGGAACAGGTGAAAGGGTGAAAGGGTGGAAAACTCAGATCACCCGGTCGAGCACTGGCAGCATTTCGGCCAGGAAATCGGCATAGCGGTCCGCGAGGATGGCCGCGCGGGCCATTTGCATCAGTTCCTGGTAAAACCAGAGGCTGTGGATTGTGGTGAGGCGCATGCCCAGGATCTCGTTCATGCTGATCAGATGGCGGATGTAGGCGCGGGAAAAGTGGCGGCAGGTATAGCAGCCGCACTGAGGATCGATGGGGGAAAAATCTTCCTTGTAGCGGGCGGCCTTGATGATCATTTTACCGTGGCGGGTGAAGATGCTGCCTTTGCGGGCGTTGCGGGTGGGCATCACGCAGTCGAACATGTCCACGCCGTTGGCGATGTTCAAAAGCAGGTCGCTGGGAGTTCCCACGCCCATCAGGTAGCGGGGTTTGTCGGAGGGCAGGATGTCGTTCAGAAAACCCGTGACGCGGAACATGTCCTCTTTTTCCTCACCCACGGCCAGTCCGCCGATCGAATAGCCGGGAAAATCCATGTCCATCAGGGCCAGGGCCGAGCGTTCGCGCAGGTCTTCGTAGATTCCGCCCTGCACGATGCCGAAGAGGGCCTGTTGCTTGGTGTTCTTGAAGGCAGCCTTGCCCCGTTCGGCCCATTGGAGAGTGGTCTTGAGCGAACGTTCCACGTAGGCGCGGGTGGCCGGATAGGGCGGGCATTCGTCGAAGCTCATGATGATGTCGGCGCCGAGGGCTTCCTGGATGCCGATCACGCTCTCCGGAGTGAAAAAGTGGCGGCTGCCGTCGATATGGGACTGGAATTTGACGCCCTCTTTGGAGATCTTGCGCAGCGCGGCCAGGCTCATCACCTGGAACCCACCGCTGTCGGTGAGCATGGGCTTGGACCACGAAATGAATTTGTGCAGGCCGCCGGCGTCACGGATAAGTTCATGCCCCGGACGCAGATAGAGGTGGTAGGTGTTGCCCAGGATGATCTGCGCGTGGGTCTCATCCAGTTCGTGGGGGCTCATCGCCTTCACGGTGCCAAGGGTGCCCACGGGCATGAAGACCGGCGTTTTTATCTTGCCGTGGCTTGTGGTGATAGTGGCGGCCCTTGCAGATCCGGAGGATTTTTCAAGTTTGAATTTAAACATTGTCTAGAGGGATGAAGAGAAATGGAGAAAAAGAGAAAAGGTTGCGCAGGGGTCGAAACCTATTACTCAAAGCTAACAAAGATCTATCAGGCTTTGCCATTTTTTGCCTTGAGTGCCTTGATCAGATTGATCAGCATCGAGCGGACATGTCTGATCTGGGAAGCATATGTGTCAAAATCCTGGTAATACTCGAGCTGGTACGCAAGTTCCAACTGGGTTTCAAGCTCGGATAGCGAGCCGTTTGCGATGTTCAGAAAGCGGATGAATTCGGGAGTGCTGTTACGGCTGTGGCCTTCGGCCATGTTTGAGGGTATGGATACAGCACAGCGCCTCATCTGCGAAGTCATGCCATACAACTCATGTTTTGGAAAACTGCTACTGAGTTTGTACACCGCAAGTGCAAGCTCCATGCTCTTGATGTATACCTCAAGATTTCTGTAAGAACCCATGTTTTCCACCTTTACTCAAGATTATTCCCAGAATCTCAGATCTCACGATGCCGGTCATCTCAGCTATTCACCCACAACACCTGAATCAACCGCAACTTTTTCTCTTTTTCCCTTTTTCTCATCTGTTCATAAAGCGCATGATCTCGCTCGTCACATCCGAATACAGGGCCAATATCATCAGTCCCATCAGGATGACAAATCCGATCGACTGCAGAACAGACTGGACCTTGAGCGGGATCGGCCGGCGGATGATGCCCTCGATGATGGAGAAGAGGATGAGTCCGCCGTCCAGGATGGGGATGGGCAGCAGATTCATGATCATCAGCATGAGACTGATGCCGCCAAAGAAGATCAGCAGGCTGCCGAAGCCGCGCTGCCCTATTTGCTGGCTCATGGTGGCGATCATCACCGGGCCGCCGACGGATTTTCTGAGTTCGGCGGGGCTGCGCAGCAATTTGCCCAGCATCTGATAGTTCATGGCAATGAAGTTGGCAGTGTTGTAGGCGCCCAGCTTGATAGCCTCGAAAACGTTGAAGCGGCGGTCGTAACGCACCGGCTGGTATTGCATGATGCCGATGGCTCGGCTGCCGCCGGTGTTGAGGCTGGATTCCAGTTTCAGGCTTTTGGTGAAACTGGTTCCGTCCCTCTCGATGGTGAGCAACACATTGTCCCGCGGGGCATTGACAATCACTTCCCGCATCGCGTACCAGTCCGCCACAGCTACCGAATCCACCGCCGTGATGCGGTCTCCGGGCTGCAGTTTGGCATGGTAGGCCGCCGTTTTGGGCACCACTTCGCCCACCCGGGTGTCGGCGATGGGATAAACGCTGTTCAGCAGCGAATCCACATCGGTCGCGGAGATCCGGGCTGTCTTAGTCTCTGAGGTTCTTCTGAAAGTCACGGTGCTCTGCTGCGTTTCAAGCAGGCTTTCCAAGAATTCACTGAATCCTTGCACCGGCCTGCCGTTAACGCTCAGGATGCTGTCGCCGGGGGCGAAAACCTGTGTCCAGGCGCCTTCGGCGCGGCTGATCACGGGATACTGGTCCTGGATGTGAACGGGCAGAATGAAGGAAAGGATGAACAGCATCAAACCCAGCAACAGATTGGCAAAGGGCCCGCTGAACCCAATCAGCGCCTTTTTCCACCAGGCCAAGCGGAAAAAGGAGTCCGCGGCATCCTTGTCCGGAGCATCCGGATTCTCGCCTCTCATCTTCACGTAGCCGCCCAGCGGGATCCAGCCTATGCGCCAGATAACTCCGTCACGCTTCCACTCTTTGATCGGCTTGCCGAAGCCGATGGAAAATTTTTCGATCCCAACTCGAAACCAGCGCGCGACTTTATAATGCCCCAGTTCGTGGATAAAAATCATTGCCCCAAAGGCGAGAATCGTATAGAGGAGAGTCATGATTTACCTTGTTGTGGGATCAATAGATGAAAAGATGAACAGAGGAAAAGATGAACGGGGAAAGTAAGGGTGGAGATTCTCATTTGTTATCCTTAACTGCTTTGGGGTCATTATTTTGGTGATACTTGATCAGTCCGGTCAGCATTTTTCTAATGTACTTAACGTCTTCCGTATATGATCCGATGTTTTCAATATAGCCTAAACGCGAAGCGATCTCCAATTGCGTTTCCAACTCTGACAATGATCCGTTGGCGATAAAGAGAAATTGAATGAATTCCTTGCGATTATTCCTGCCTGAACCCTCGGCGATGTTCGAAGGAATGGACACTGCGCATCTTCTGAGCTGAGAACAAATTCCAAACAATTCGTGTTTGGGGAAGGATTCTGTGGCCTTGTAAACCCGGACAACAAAATCCATGCTTTTATTATAAAGGTCTAAATCACGGTATGATCCCATTTGTACTCCTGCAAATTTTCCCCATACTCTAGCGTCACTGTTAATCTGTTCATCTGTTAATCTGTTTATCTATCTTCCTACCAGCCAGCGTAATAGCTATGAAAGACGCAACATCCGTTGAGTATGTGCCAGTGCCAAATCCCGCATCATATCCCAGTTCGATGGCCAGTTCGTGCGAGATGCGCGGCCCTCCGCAAATGAACAGCATCTTGTCTCTAAGCTGTTCCGCCTCAGCCAATTCGATGAGCCGGGTGAGGTTTTTGATGTGGATGTTCTTCTGGGTGACCACCTGGGAAACGAGGATCACGTCTGCGTTTTCAGCGCGGGCGCGGCGCAGCAGTTCTTCCGATGGCACCTGGGCGCCTAGGTTGATGGCGTTGAACCACTGATAGCGTTCCAGCCCGTAGCGGTGGTTGTAGCCTTTCATGTTCATGATGGCGTCGATCCCCACGGTGTGGGCGTCGCTTTCGATGCAAGCGCCAACCACGGTGACCTCGCGGCCGATGTTTTCCCGGATGTAGGCATCTGTGGCCTCCATGTCCATGACCGGGGTTTCCACCACTTTCACCTTGATGTTGGCGGGATCCACAAAGGCGGAAGTGACGGCGTAGGCGATGAAATGGGTGTAGCCTTCACGCAGGTCGCGGACGCCGCAGATCTCGATCTCTTCAAAGCCGATGCTTTTCAGAAGCAGGCGCGCGGCTTCCTTGCCAAAGGCGTCCGGGGGCACAGGCAGGCTGAAGGAAAGCTGTATCTTGCCGTCGCCCGAGGTGTCGCCATAGGGGCGAATCATGGTTTTTTTGCTCATAGTCCCAGCTCCTTGGTCATCTTGTTCAGGAAGGGATTGAAATAGTTTTCGTGCTTGCGGAAAACTCCGTCGAGGCCCTTGCCGCCTGTCTCGGGACGCTTGATGTCGGCAAACTCGCCTCTGGCCATGGCGGGGAAAAGCCCCTCGGCGGCCACGCCCTCCAGAAATTCCGCGGCCTCACCCAACACTTGGTTGGCGCGCTGGTTGACAAAGCTGTCCGGAGCCAGGCTGAGGCTGGAACCCAGGTCTTTCACGGCTTTGAAGACGTACTGCGCGTTTTCGATGGCCAAAGACCTGTCCGCCAGATGGGGAGTGTGGATCGCCTCGGTCATCATGCCCAGCAATTGCACGCCCTGGCCGGTGAGTTGGCCGATCAAGTTGAACATGGCGTCCATGAGGTGGGTCTTGAAGACGTTGCCGCTGGCGAATTTGGTGGGCGGCATGTACTTGACGGGCGCTTGGGGAAAAAGTTCGCGGGTTAGCAGCGCGTGGGCGAGCTCAAAAGAAAAGCTGTTCTCCAGTTCCGGATCGATCTCGTGGGCGTGTCCGAGGCCCATCTTTTCGGGCTTCACACCGCTGAGCAGGGCGAACTGCTCGTTCAAAAGCTGCGAGGCAGTCACGGTGTAGGCCTTTTCCACGGCGTCGGAGGTGGTGAGATAGTTGTCCTCGCCGGTCTGGATCTCGATGCCGGCAAAGGCATTGATCATGCGGCTGAAATACTGGTCCAGCAAGGTGCGCTGGGGATTGATGTCACGGAAGAGGATGCCGTACATGGCGTCGTTGAGCATCAGGTCCAGCCGCTCGATGGCGCCCATGGCCGCGATCTCCGGCATGCAAAGCCCGGAAGCGTAATTGGTAAGGCTGATATAGCGCTGCTCCTTTTCCGATACCTCGTCCAGGGCGGCGCGCATGATCCGGAAGTTCTCCTGAGTGGCATAAGTGCCCCCGAAACCGACGGTGGTGGCGCCGAAAGGCACATAGTCCAGCAACGATTGCGCGGTGGAGCGGATCACGGCAATGATGTCCGCGCCTTCCGAGGCAGCAGCTTTGGCCTGCAGAGCGTCTTCGTAAATGTTGCCCGTAGCCACGATCACATAGATGGCCGGAACGCGCCGGGGACCGTAGGTGATAAACATGTTCTCCCGGGTGGCGCGCTGTTTGGCAATGTGGCAGAGCATGGAGTCAGCCAGGCCTTCCAAAACCCTAAAGATCTCATCCGGAGGGGCTTGGGGCTGTTTGGCAAGGTCAAGATCGCCTTTAGCAACTGCTTCCGCAACTGACTGGGCGCTTAAGCTTTTGGCCAGCATGGCGTTGGCCACAGGGATGGCGGCGCCTTTGTCCAGGGCCTGAGCGACGCGCAGATGGTCCACAACCACGTTGGGAAGAGGCTTCCCGTCTTTCAGGGCGCCGTCGATGCCCATGAGGCGCAGCACGGTGCGTTCGATCGTCAGCGAGGAATATCCCTCAAACAGCCAGCCAAAGGCTCCGGCAATGCTGGCGGCGGCCGCGCGGGCCCGCTGTTTGGCGGTCTCGTCGAGAGTGAGTTTGAGCATTAAACTCTCCAAAGCTATATTATTTCCAAGCTTTCACGATTTTTTCGGCAGGCATATCCGTCAAGGGAAAAGGCGGGGAGCGGCATCGATATCTTTTCCCGGGCCAAGATATGAGCATAGTCCCTTCCGATTGATGAGCCTCAAGGTTGGCAGTCAGATAAAAAGCTTGACGGAATTTCAATGCCCAGCAAAATTTGGATGCGCATGTGATGATGCAAGGGAGGAAGGATGAGAACTCTGAGAGTATCATTATTGGTTGTAATTGCCCTGGGCGCGGCAGCGGTTGTCAGCGCCCAAAGCCCGCAGTGGCTGTGGGCCCAGCCTGCTGGAGGGGACAACTCGGATCACGCGTATGCCATCACCAGAGACAACACGGGCAATCTATATGTTGCCGGGGATTTCACAATTCAGGCCAGCTTTGGCAACTTCAACCTCAGCTCAGATCAAGCCGCGGCATTTGTCGCCAGGCTGGACAGCGCCGGAAACTGGATCTGGGCTGTGAGCGCCACAGGAAGCGGGGCCTGCTACGCCAGCTCGATAGACTGCGATAGTGTTGGAAATATTTATGTTACGGGCAATTTCCGCAACCAGGTCAACTTTGGCAATCACAGCCTTGTCAGTGAGGGCATGCAGGATGTTTTCGTGGCCAAACTGGACGGCTCCGGAAACTGGCTTTGGGCTACCCAGGGAGGAGGAACTGATTCGGATTACGGGATGGGGATCGCGGTTGATGACAGCGGTCAGGCCTACGTCACCGGCAGTTTTGGTGACACAGCTGATTTTGGCCAAATTAGCCTGAGCATCAATCCCGAGGATTGGATCTGCGACATTTTCATCGCCAAGCTGGATGTTAATGGCAACTGGCTCTGGGCAAAACGAGCGGGTGGATCTGACCCCGACAGCGGCAACGGAGTCGCGCTGGACGGCTCGGGTAACTGTTATGTCACCGGAGTATTCTACGACGATGTCGCCGACTTTGGCCCCGACATTTTCACTGCCAACCAGTGTGATTGTCTCTTCATATCCAAGCTGGACAGTGCGGGAAACTGGCTCTGGACCAGACGAGCGGGTGGGATCTGGCCCTGTTACGCCTACGGCAGGGATGTCACCGCCGATTCCCAGGGAAACTGCTACGCGACAGGCATGTTCAGCCACATCATCGATTTTGGCCCCACATCCCTCACCTGCCTTGACGAGCAGGACATTTTCGTCTGCAAACTCGACGCAGCAGGCAACTGGCTGTGGTCAAGACGCGCAGGGGGAACCAGCTACAACGAAGGTCACGGCATTGAGTGCGATCCGGCCGGCAACTGTTTTGTGGCCGGGTATTTTTACGGCATGGGCGACTTTGGCCCCAATACCCTGTCCAGCGAGGGCTTATCAGACCTGTTCGTTGCGGCTCTGGAAAGCGGCGGAAACTGGCTCTGGAGCTTACGCGGAGGTGGATATTCATATGATACGGCCCAGGGTATGGCAAGCACTAGCGCTGGCCAGTTGAACATCTGCGGCAGCTTTTCCGAAACCGCTGTGTTCGGCCCAGATCAGATAATCAGCTCGGGTGGCACGGACGTTTTGGTGTTGGGACTATCAGCTACCACCGGGGTTGCTGAAGCGTATCAGATCACGGATGATAATATGCTGCGATCTGTTCACCCCAATCCCTGCCAGGCTGGCGCAAGCACGGTGATTAGCTTCGAATTGCCCGCGGGAACTTCGGGTACTCTGGAAATTTTCAACCTCCGGGGGCAGGGAATCTTGGCCACCAACCACGGTCCCGGCCTGCACAGCTTTGAGTGGGATACCACTTCTTTACCGCCCGGACTCTATTTTTGCCGGCTTGTCTTCGGTAAGCATCAGACAGTGAAGAAATTAATGCTGTTGCCTTGAGTGATATGGCAATTCAGCAGAAGCATGAGGTCTGCCACGATGACAGCTGCAGTGAGAATGTTGTCTTGGCCTGAGCCGATTGAGGGTTATCATTTATAGTAAACATGATAATAAAGGGAACAAACATGAATCAGATCCTGACCATCTTCATCCTGCTTATCATCATGGGTATGGGAGTAAGCTGCCAGGCCCAAATCACACCAAATCCCGTGCAGACGGTTGATAACGTTGACTTGGAGCGCTATCTGGGCGTCTGGTACCAGCAATCTTTCTTCCCCTTCCGTTTTCAGAGGGCCGATTGCGGCGAACTGGTGACCGCGGAATATTCCCTGAATCCGAAAGGCAAGATCAACGTGGTGAACACCTGCTACGCCGACAAGGACGGCAGGGAGATCAAGGCCCAGCGCAAAGCCACAGCCTGGACGGTGGATGAGACCAACGCCAAACTCAAGGTCCAGTTTTTCTGGCCGATCAAGGCGGATTATTGGATCGTTAAACTCGACCAGGCCAACTACAGCTACACCGTGGTCAGCGAATCCACCCGCGAATACCTGTGGATCCTCACCCGCGAAAAGACCGTCGACAGGGTCCTCTACGACGAGATCGTCAACTGGCTGAAAGACAACGGCTGGGACACCTCCAAGCTGGTCTTCACCGGCAGCTTTAAATAAGCTTTACCCAAACCACAAAAAACACGGCGCGCACCTTGCGGTACGCGCCGTTTACGTTGGTTGGGCACTTGTTTATTCGATAACTATTTCTTTCTGCGGGGAGGGTTCTTTCTTGGGGATGAGCAGCTGCAGCACCCCGTCTTCCATCTTGGCCGAGATCTTCGCCAGATCGGAGTTTTCGGGCAGGAGCAGATTGCGGCGGTAGCTGCCGCTGTAGCGTTCGCAGCGGTACACGGTCCCTTTGGTCTCCTCTTTGTTCTGTTCGCACTTGGCCTCGATCAGCAGCTGGTTGTCGTGCACCGAGATCTTCACGTTTTCTTTCCTGAAGCCGGGCAGATTGGCCAGGATCTCGAATTCCTTGTCATGCTCGACGATGTCCATCGCCATGGAGCGGAAATTGTCATCTCCGTTCTCCTCTTCGAAGGCGCGGTTGAAGAAATCGTCGAAAATGCTGAGCATGGTGCCCATGGGTCTTAGTTCTTGTCCTTTGCGGTAAGGTACGATCTTCATTTTGAACCTCCTTTAAATGAATCTCTAAGGTCAATATAAAGGTCTTGGCCAAAAAAGCAAGAAAAAAATTAGCAGTCCATCGCTTGAACTGCTAATTATATTTGGAGGGTCCGCCGCGGAGCGGGCTAACTTACTTTAACAATATCATCTTACGGGTTTGGACAAAATCCCCGGAGCGCAGGCGGTAATGGTATATTCCGCTTCCGCAGGACTGGCCCTGGTTGTCCTTGCCGTCCCAAACGAGGTCCAGCTGCTGGCCTGCGGGCATTCCCGCGAAGAGGGTGCGAACCAGTCTGCCGCGGATGTCGAAGATCTGCAAAGAGGCTGGCAAGGCGGGGTCCTTCAGGCTAAAGCTGATGGTGGTGACGGGGTTGAAGGGATTGGGGTAATTCTGCTGGAGCGCATTCACTCTCACAGGAACCGTATTGTCTTCCGCAGCAGTGCCTTGCCGGGTGGAAAACTGGCTGATCTGGCTGAAGTTGCTGTTGCCGGCCACATTGCCGGCGCTCACCCGCCAATAGTAGGTCCGCCCGGGCTGCAGGCCGGAAACGTGGTGGCTGGTGGCGGTGAGGTTGGGCAGATCGAATTCCGGATCGACGAACCAGACGCTTTGCGAGATCTGAAGCGTGTAGATGTCGGCCAGGGGCATGGCGGTCCAGGCAAAATCGAGGTTCCAGGCCTGCTCGACAGCCAGATGTTCCGGGAAGGTAAGCACAGGTGGGGCAGGCAGTTCGGTGATGTTCCCCGTGGTGAAGCTGAGGTTGAGGCAGAAGGGGCCCGCCCCGATGTCGGCCAGTCCGCACACCCGCCAGTGGTAAGTTTGGAAGGGCGTAAGGCCCTGCAACTGATAATGGTTGTCCGGGTGATCGATGACGTTGACGAGGAAACTGCTGAAATTGGGATCAGCTGAAACCTGCAGCTGATATCCGGTTACGCCGGGGGTGGCGGTCCAGGCCAGCAGCGGATTGGTGGGGATATCCGTGGCGCCGTTGGGGGGCCAGGTCCCCTGCGGCACGGCCATTTCACTGGCGATCGCGAAGGGATGGGTGTTGCTGTCTGTCTGCCCGTTGGAGTTTTGGGTCACCCGCAGGAACACCTGGCTGGAATTGAGCACCGGGATGTTGTTCCAGACATAGGATCCGGTGTTGGGAGCCGCGACACTCAAGGTGTTCCAGCTGCCTCCGCCGTCAGTGCTGTAATCCAGCGTAACTGTTCCGGAGAGGGTTTTGGCCTTCCAAGTGAGAATCTTGTTGCTGCCAGAGAACCAGGTTTCGCCACCGCGGGGATAGGTGAGCTGCACATCGGAGATCTTGATCTTGAAAGTGATGGTCTGGCCGGCCTCACCCACCTCGTAGAGGTTGAGCCCGCCCGGCGCGTTGTTGCTCATGAACCCGCTCGGGACGGTGGCTTCGTTCATTTCGACGCGCCCTTCCTGCTGGGAAAACTCGGCCATGCTGATGGCACCGTTGGAGGTGGTGTTATTGGCGTGGGGGCGGTAGATGTAAAGCTCGTCCGGCGGTCCGTCGGCATTGCCGCTCTCGGAAACATCCAAACGATAGACCAGCAGTCCGGTGCCGGGGATGTTGTGATCGTAATTCGCGGAGGGACGGCGGTATTCCAGCAGGTAGTATTCGCCGCTTTTCCAGCTGGGCACGCGCCAGATGTTGTTCGTGGCGGAGGAGGCCACCGGTGAAAGGCTGTAGGTGCCGGAAGCGCTGATCTCCGGAACGGTGGAGATCCACTGCCCGTACTTGTGTTTCATCCACACGCTCATGTGCTGGGGCGGGTTCTGGTCCGAGCACATGATGTCCCAGGCGCTGATGGGGTCGATGCTGGTGTCGTTATAGCGGTAAAGGTCTGGAGCGCCGAGGCTGTGGAACATTTCGTGGGAAAGCACGCCGGCGCCGGAACCCAGGGTGGAGGTCTCGATCTGGAAATTGAAGTCCCAGACCTGCTTGCCGTGGATCATGGCGTTCACGGTGTAGAGCACCCAGCGATGGGGCCAGAGCAGTTCGGCCCAGCCTTCCGGCGAGCCCTTGATGATGAAGCAGGTGTTGTCCACATAGCCATCGTTGTCGCCGTCGATCACCAGGTCCGTGGGCACCTGGGGCGCGATGGCGTTCACGGCACGCAGCAGCAACTGATGTTCGCGCTGGGTGCGTTCATTGTCACCGTTGTAACCTTGGGGATTGGCCGCGCTGTGCGCTTTGAAATAGGCGCGGGGATAGGTGTCTGTGTAGCAGAGGATGGTGGAGCCGTTCGGGGCCGGATAGAAGGTGGAGTTTACATTCAACTGGTTGTAGGATGCTTCCCAGAAATAGCGTTTCATGGAATTTCCCGCCGGGTTGTTGAAGATCTCGTCATAAACGCCGATGGGAGTGGCGAAATCGGGGTCATCGGCGAATTTGATGAAGACCACCAGATTGTTGAAGTCGCCTGTGTGAGGGGATTTGGCGTCGCTGTAATCCCGCATGCCGGGGTAACGCTCATATTTGGCTTCGATCAGCCGGCGGGAAAGGTTGACTCCGGGCTGCAAAGCCTTGTGCTGCGGGGATCCGCGGCCCACGATCCAGTCCGTGGGCGCCACTTGTTCGCCGTCCTGCCGGGCGTAAACATAGTAGCCGGCGTCATTCTGGACGATCGTATAGTTGTCCGCGTCGTGCAGCCAGTTGTGCCATTCGTCCCCGCTGGCCAGGATTTCCAGTTCGCTGCCGTCCGGCTGGGCCACCCGCACCGGGGTGTTCACCAGCGGCGCGGCGCACAGCGTTCCCAGCGCCAGCAGCGCTGTGAGAAGGGTCAAGATCAGTTTGTTGGCCATGTTTTTTGGTCCTGTATGTCTTTTTATACTTTGATAAAATAGCGCGAATAACGCTCGAAGCCATCTGCGCCTTTGGTTTCTGATACACTTTTTGTTCCAATGTAGGAATTATTTTGAGAGGTCAAGCTTGCTCCGCAGCGCGGCTCCGCCAGCCTCGGCCGCCGAGCCTGAAAAAATTGGGCTGGACCCGCCCTTGGCCCCCTCCCATCCGCCTCTTGCCCGCCTCCCGTTGAGTTCCCGCTGTTCAGGCGGGAACTCAGCGGGAGGCGAAGGGGATGTGACCAGGCTGGGGCTTGGGGCGGAGCCAGCGGGAAACAGCCCTGATTTACGGTGTCTAAAAGACTGTACGGCAGTAAGTTGCTCAGCCGAAGACCATTCCGAAGGCAGCCGCGCCCAGCATCAGATAGATGGGGTTGGGCCTCAAGCGCCAGTAGATCGCCAGACTGATAACGAAAACGAGCACTGTGAACCAGTCCGTGATGGCGCTCCGGGCGATGAGGATCATGGCGGCGCCGATGAGGCCGAGGGTAACCCAGCGCAGTTTTTGAAAGATGTTTTTGAACCAGGGCTGCCGGCGGAGCTTGAGATAGGTGAGGGTGATGAGCAACATCAGGATGAGCGAGGGCAGGATCACCCCGAAGGTACAGAGCAGGGAGCCCCAAACGCCCGCCTGACGATAGCCGATGAAGGTGGCAGCGTTGATGGCGATTGGGCCCGGGGTCATTTGCGAGATCGCCACCACGTCGGTGAATTCACCCTGGGTGAGCCAGGCATGGCGGACCACGGCTTCCTGCTGGATCATGGCCAAAATGGCATAGCCGCCGCCGAAACTGAACAGGCCGATCTTGAAGAAGACCCAGAACAAACTCAGCAGGCTCATTCGGGCCTCTGCCTGCCCCAGACTCCCTGGACCACGGAAAAGGCGATCGCGGCCAGGATCAGCCAGATGGGGCTGAAGCCGAACCATCCCACCAGCACCATCGCGAGGATCGGCACCCAGAAATTGCTGAGCTTGAGTTTGGCGGAGCGGGTCATCTGGACCAGCGGCACGGCGATGAGGGCCACCAAGGCCGGTTTGAGGGCACGGAAAGCCTTGCGCACCAAGGCCTGGTCCGCATAGTGGGCAAAGAGTTCGGCGATCAGCATGATGGTGACCAGGGAGGGCAAAACCGTTCCCAGCACCGCTGCCGCCATGCCCCAGCGTCCTCGCACGTGCAGGCCCACGTAAACGCTGAGATTGATCGCGATCGGCCCCGGACAGGATTGCGCCGCGGCCAGGCCGTCCAGAAAGTCCTCATCCGTGATCCAGCCTCGTTTTTCCACCACTTCCCGACGGATGAGGGGGATCATCGCGTAGGCGCCGCCGATGGTGAACGCGCCAATTTTGAGAAAGGTAAAAAATAGGGAACCGAGGTTTTCAGACACCCTTCACCCGCTCTTCCACCAAACGCAGAAGTTCTGCCACAAGCTGCCGTTCCGGCACTTTTTTAACGATCTGGCCGCGGGCGAAGAGGAGGCCCTCGCCGTCGCCGCCGGCGATGCCAAAATCCGCTTCCCGCGCTTCTCCGGGCCCATTCACGGCGCAGCCCATCACGGCGATGGTGAGCGGCAGATCGCCGTAGGCCTGCAAGGCGTTTTCCACCTCGGTGGCCAGACGGAAGAGATTTACCCTGGTGCGTCCGCAGGTGGGACAGGAAATGATGTTAAGCCCCTGCCGCAAGCCGAGGTTGCGCAAGATCTGCCTGGCCACGATCACTTCCTGGATGGGATCGGCGGTGAGGGAAACCCGCAGGGTGTCGCCGATGCCTTCGGAGAGCAGGATCCCCAAGGCCATGGCGGATTTGACGCTGCCGGCCAGCAGGGTGCCGGATTCCGTGATGCCCAGATGCAGGGGGTAATCCACCGCCTCACTCAAAGCCCGGTAACTGGCCAGCATCAAAGGCAGTTGGGAGGCTTTCACGGAGATCTTGATGGCATCGAAGTTCAGGTCCTCGAGGATGCGCACATGCTCCAGGGCCGCCTCCACCATGGCTGCGGCGCTCACACCGTGTTTGGCCACCAGCTCCCGGGGCAGGGAACCGCTGTTCACGCCGATGCGGATGGGCACACCGCGTTCTGAAGCCACCTTCACCACTTCCTCCACCTTGACGCGGGAGCCTATGTTGCCTGGATTGATCCGGAGTCCGGCGATCCCGGCCTCCAGCGCTTGCAGGGCCAGCTTGTGGTCGAAATGAATGTCCGCGATCAGGGGCACTTTAGCGCCGCTGACGAGGGTTGGGATGGCGCGGATGTCCTCAGCGCCAGTGACCGCGAAGCGGATGATCTGGCAGCCGGAGCTTTCCAAAGCGCTGATCTGGGCCAGCGCGGCAGCCACATTTTGGGTGGGCACGCTGAGCATGCTCTGGATCGAAACAGGGGCGCCGCCGCCGATCGGGACAGAGCCCAAGTGTATCTGCCGGGTAGGTTTGCGAGTGATGTTTTCCATGTGGCAAAAGCAGGCTGGCCGGGAATTCTGTCAATCTAATTTCCCCGCCCTCACATAAACCTTGACCAAAAAGTTCGGGGATTTTGCATGGTTCGGCAGTATAATATCAGTGAAACCAAAAAAACTGATGCCTTTAGGAGGTTACAGTGTTCATTAGAGTTATCATGCTCCTGATCCTGCTGGTGCTGGCAGGCTTTGCCAGCGCGGAAGACTGGATCACCATCTACAATGACGACCTTTCCCTGGTGCGCAGCAATTTTGAGCTGGAGCTCAAGGCCGGTCGCCAGGAATACAATTTCGACAACATCACCTCCCGCATCGAAGCGCCCTCCGTGATCGTGCATTCCCTCAGCGGCGGAGTGCGGGTCGCGGAACAGAATTATGAATACGACCTGGCCGGCAAATCCCAGATCATCGCCAAATACATCGAGCGCGAGGTGGAACTGCTCACCAAGGACGATTCGCGGGTGATCGGCACCCTCAAGTTCTATGACGGCAGCAGCTTCGGGATCCTGGAAAAAGGCAGCGACCGGCTCTTCGTGGTTGCCGACAGCGAAACCCAGGTGATCAAACTGGCGGAACTGCCCTCCAACTTCTACACCAAGCCCACCCTGCACTGGAGCCTGATCGCAGACAAAGCCGGCAAACATCCCCTCCAGATGACCTACCTGACCGGTGGATTGAGCTGGAACGTCACCTACAACAGCGTTTGGGACGAAAAGACCCTCGCCCTCAATTCCTGGGTGACCATCACCAACCAGAGCGGCAAGGCCTTCGACGAA
The DNA here is from genome assembly GCA_020532085.1 of Candidatus Cloacimonadota bacterium. Classification (NCBI taxonomy): domain Bacteria; kingdom Pseudomonadati; phylum Candidatus Cloacimonadota; species Candidatus Cloacimonadota bacterium. The sequence continues at coordinate 50,246 of JAJBAV010000014.1, forward strand.
GTGACCCTGAAACTGATCGCGGGCGACGTGAACCGGGTCTATGACGTGTATGGCGGCTACAAACGCAACATGTACGACGAGATGATGGCGCCGTCGATGGCCATGGATGCCGGAGCGCCCAGCTTCGAGGAAAAGGCCTTCCACGATTTCCACATGTACACCCTGGACCAGAAAGTGTCCTTCGCGAACAACCAGACCAAACAGCTGGAACTATATCCACTGCAAAACGTAAAGGCCATCCAGGCTTACGAATACAGCACCTGGGGCGGCGGCGTGAACAGCGTGATCAAGTTCAAAAACACCGAGGAAAACGGCATCGGCAAGCCCCTGCCCAAAGGCACCCTCAAGGTCTATAAGAAAGACAGCGACGGCAATCTGGAATTCATTGGCGAAGACAGCATCAAGCACACCAGCAAGAACGAAGATGTGAAGATCAACACCGGCACCGCCTTCGACCTGGTGGCCTCCACCCTGGTGCGCGACCAGCGCGACCTGGGCAAAAACAAAAGCGAGCGCACCATCCAGGTGACCCTGCGCAACAACTCCGCCGAGGCCAAAACGATCAACGTGCTGCACCAGCTGGGCGGAAACGACAGCATCATCGAAAGCAATTTCACCCACACCCAGGACACCAACCTGAAGGCCACCTTCGAGATAGCGGTCCAGCCGGACAAAGAGGTGATCCTCAACTTCACCGTGAGAACCGAATACTGACAAACCATTCTGGGGATGGAAAATGCAGGACAAGATACATTCGAATCTGAACGGCATCCGCCGCGAAATGCTGAAGATCCTGGGCGAAGTTTCCTCGCTCACCCACAGCCCGCTGGCCATTGAGGACGCCATCGACGATTTCTGGCATCCCAAATGCGATGTTTACCAGACCGACACGCAGTGGGTGGTGCTGGTGGAACTGGCCGGAGTGAACAAGGACGAGATCAGCATCACGGCCAGCAGCGAGTACCTGCGCATCAGCGGAGCGCGCGAGCTGCATTCCGAGGACGGCCAGACCACCTACCACAGCATGGAGATCGATACCGGCAGATTCGACCGCCGGATCTTTTTTCCCGATCTCAGCCTGGACAAAGACCATCCCAAGGTGCAATACCTGAACGGGATCCTGCGGATCGCCTTCACCATCCAGGCTTTGGTGGAAAGGATCATACCCATAGATTGAAGCCCAAATTCCGGCCGTCCGGCCCAAACCGGGCGGCCGGACCATAAAATGATTTACTGAGCAGACGGACAAACGCCGTCTGGATGGAGGAAAGGTGAAAAGAACTTTGATGTTGGCGCTGGCTTTGGGCGCCTGGCTGCTCTGCGCGGCCACGGGAGTGGAGTCGGTCCGCTCGACTGATACTTCCAAAACCTCGAACACGGTGAGCATCGAGCTCAGCGACCCCGCCCAATACAGCGTGCAACAACTGCCCGGAGGCAAGGGCGTGCGCCTCACCATCAAGAATGTCAGTTCTTTGGGCGGCAGTCCCCAGTATCCGCGCCTGAGCGAAGTGATCGACGTGGTTTCAGCCCGCATGGAAGGCGGCAACGCCGTTATCGACATCAAGACCATGGGCGATTACGACATTTCGCACGGCAGCAATTCAGCCCGGGACCGCATCACCGTATCGGTGATCTCCGGTGCAGCAACTCCGTCCGCGCCCAAACCAGCGGCCGCGCCGGCGTCAATCCCCAAAACGGAGATCCCGCCCTCGGCCATGCCCAAAAAAGTGGGGTTGCCAGACAATGTGAGCAGCCGTCCCCAACTGCCAGCTCCAGCGCCATCTGATAGAACCCCTGGTTCCGTTCCACCCCAGGAACAGCCCCTGGCACAAACCACCCCGCCACCTCTTGTGCCCCCGCCCACTACCGAGGAAACAAAAACCGGGGAAGAACAGCTTGAGGCCAAAGCCCTGCCGGAAACTCCGGCGGAAGGTGCTTCCGGGACGGCCACAGAGCCGGCAAGCGGCGATAAAACAACCAAGGGCAATCTGCCGCTTTGGCTGATCCTCGCTGCGGCGGCCCTGCTCATCCTGCTGGTGGTCCTTAAATATTTTCTGGCCAAACGGCCGGAAATTGCCGCAGGAACTTCCGAACCAATCCGGGACGAAAAACCCGCTGAGGGCAGGACTTTGCTGCTGGACCCCGAAACCCGGCAACGCATGGTGCAGAAGCTGCTGGACCAAGGCTGGTCCTCCAGCGAGATCGCCCGCGAGATGCGTCTGGGCGTTCAGGAAGTGGAAGCCATAGTGGCGAGGCTCAAAGGCCTGAAATGATGAAACGCGCGGTATGGAAAACCGGCTTGGCCAGGCTGGCCCTGCCGCTGTTGCTGGCGCTGGCGGCCAGAGTGAGCCACGCTCAAACCGTATTCACAAATACCGCCTTCTACCCTGATGTGCGCAGCCAGCTTGTGCCCAGCCCCCTGGCCGAAAATGAAACTTACAGGCTGGATGATCCGCTTACCCTTGGTTCCGGCGTTCACGTGCCCTTCGAAAGCTGGAAGGCGATCAAGGCCTCGGCGGTGGAGCTCTTCCTGCCTGGTTCACACCATCGTGCTTTGTTCCAATATGAGTACGCGGATTCCACTTTGAGCTACCGCCTTGAAACCAATTTCTTCACGGGTTGGGATCAGCGCTGGGACCCCGAGGGCGCTTACGGCCTCCATTCACTGGGCCTGAGGGTCAATTCCACTTTCAACGACAAATTCAGGGCCAGGGGTGTCTATTGGAACGGGAAATTTTACGGCGATAAATCCGCTGCCAGCCATTCCCCTTTGATCGACGGATCAGGTTCCGCCAGTACCAACAATGTTTATGCCGATAATATCAATGGAGAACTCAGCTATAAAGTAGAGCATTTCAGCGCATCCCTCGGGCGGGGAAGGTTCCAGATCGGCAATTCGCTATCCGGTTCCATAGTTCTTTCGGACCAGGTGAATGAATACGACTATGTCCTGCTGGAACAAAGGGTGGGCCAGTTCAGTTTTTCCTGCCTGCACGCGTCCCTGATGGCGGATACCCTGGTGGCTGGCCTGCATCCAGCCAAATATGCCGCCATCCATCAGCTTACCTGGCAGCCCAAGCCCTCTCTGGATGTGTTTTACGGCGAAACTGTGACCTACGGCAACCGGATCGACCTCAGCTACTTGTTGCCGATCATTCACACCCGCGCGGGCAGATACTCGACTGCCGAAGCGGACAACCGTAACATCTACGGCGGAGTCAATTTCAGACCGGCAAATGACCTCACCCTCTACGCGATGATGCTGCTCGACGAACTGACCGTGCGGAAATTCCTGAGCAATTGGTGGGGCAATAAATACGCCGTCCAGCTTGGCACGGTTTGGAACCTGCCGCTGCGCTGGCGGAGCGGAAAACCGCGTCTGGGGTTGGAGTTCACTGCCGTCCGGCCCTGGACTTACACCCATTACGCCAACGTATCCATGTATTCCCAGGATGGCAGGCCGCTGGGTTATGCCAAGGGATCAAACCTCCTGGATGCAACAGCTGAACTGAATTTTCCCCTGCCCTGGAATTCGCGCTGGGACAGCCAGTTTTCCTGCACCTGGCAGGGCAGCCGGGGTAACGACTGGCGTTTGAACTATCGTGATGAATTTCCGGTTGAGATCATCAATACCGCCCCAGCCTACTGGCTTGAAGGCAACCTGAGCGTCACTCCCGTCTGGCAAAACACTCTGCGGATCGGGATCATGGCCCACCACGAGTTTCTTTTGGGACACCGCTCCCAGTTTGGCCCCCAGCCCAGTCACGCGTTTTTCGGCAGTTGGCAGGTATCATTGTAAGCGAGGAACCCATGCCCATAGTTGACCGTCTGGAATACCCCAAGAAATACAAGCTCAAAGGCACGCTCCTGCTGCTGGTGGCCCTGGCCGCCCTGGGGGGGATCGTCTATTTGCGGCTGAGCAACGAAGCCCGGGCCAAACGCGTGGTGGTCCACAGCGTGGGTTTCGGAGAATTCGACACGAATTTCATTCGAATCAACTACGAGATCGAGAACACGGGGCGGAAGGCTGAAGAGGTGGATCTGCTGGCCAAGGTTTACGACAGCGCCGGCGCAGAGATCGCCAGCATCTTTTTCCGCACGGAGGTAAAAGCCCAAACCCGGGAGTATCAAAGCAAGTATATCGACAAGCTCTACCGCCCTCTCCGCAACGGCGAGCAACCTCACAAAGTGACCGTGAACCGCCAGCAACGGGGCTTGCTGGGCTACTGACCGCGGCCGCCGCGGGGAGGACTTTGGCAAGGCCGCGCCGGAATCGCGCTTGACATAAAAACCGCCTCAAACAGATTGCCGCCAATCTTCAAAATCAGGAACAAACACCCCCAATGCGCTTGAAAAATCTGAATCCCGTGGAACGAAGGACCGCCATCCTGTTGGTACTGGCGGCGCTGTTCAACGGCGTGATCCTTTCCCTGAACCAGACGCAGGACATCATTGCCCGCAAGGCCCTGCACGCCAAGGATTGGCAGCTGATGCTGATGACCATGATCTGGCCGGTGGCCAATTTCTTTTCGGTCTGGTGGGCGCGGGTGTTTGAGCGCAGCTGCCACAAACAGCGCTATTTCCTGATCGCCGGCATCATCGGCCGGCTCACCTTGGTTTATGCCATCTGGCTGGTGAGCATGAACGAATATCTGGTGCTGCTGGGTCTGCTCTTCGCCTCCAATTCGCTCATCGTGCCCGCCCAGAACAGCATTTACCAGCGCAACATCCATCCCAGCCGGCGGGCCAGGGTCTTCGGCATCATCCAAAGCGTGGGGATAGGGGTTTCTGTCGTGCTCACCTTCATCGCCGGACGTTTGCTTGACGTTCGGGAAGACAGTTTTCGCCTGATTCTGGTTGTCACCGGGATCGTGGGTTTCGCCAGCGCGGCCATTCTGGCCCTGATCCGCATCCAGGAACCCGTGGTGAAACGCGACTGCCAGAAGCTGAATTGGAAACAGACCCTGCTGGAGCCGATCGGCGGAACCCTCCGGCTGCTGAAGGAAAACAAGGCTTTTGCCGCTTTCGAGCGCAGCTTTTCCATCTACGGCATGGGCTTCATCATGATGCAGCCCATCATCCCCATCTATCTGGTGGACAAGCTGCAGCTCACCTACACCGCCAATTTCCTGGCCAAGGGGATCGTCTCCCAGCTTGGCATGCTGCTGCTTTCACCCCTGATCGGAAAACTGCACGACCGCATGCATCCCTTCCGCTTCATGTCGGCGGCGTTTGGGCTGCTGATGGTCTTTCCGCTGCTGTTTGTGGCCTCATCCCTGGTGAAGGGTGAATCCGTGCTGCCCGTGGTGATCGTGTTTCTGGCCTATCTGATCTTTGGCATCGCCATGGCCGGCGTGAACATCACCTGGAACATGGGTTCCATCTACTTCGCGGGCGATTCCGACGCCTCCATCTATCAGAGCGTGCACGTTACCATGACCGGCATCCGCGGCCTGATCGCGCCTGTGCTGGGATACACGTTGCTGAAGGTTTTCAGCCTTACCATGGTCTTCGTGGTGGCAGCGGGCTTTTTCCTCGCCGCGGCGCTGGTGAGTTTGCGCGATTACCGCCGCTGGAAGTTTGTCAATCAAGTGGCCACGACCCCACGCTAAAAAAAGTCATCCCGCGCTGAAAAATCCAATCAAAACAAGTTCCAGGCATGGCGGAGAACGTAGCCTCCGCCGCTTTGGCACAGCCGTTTCACGCCGCTGGGGCAGTTGTTCAGCTTTTTTTTCTTGACACAAACCTAAGCTTATAATTTTGAGTATCTTATTGACAATATCAAACTCGCTTCAGCGATTCATAGCTTACATTATATAAGGAGAAAAACATGACAAAAGCAGATCTGGTTAAAGTGATCTCAGAGAATACCGGCATCATCCGCAAAGACGTTGCTGTTGTGGTCGATTCCCTGCTGCAGTCCATCAAGGACAGTCTGGGCAAAGGCCACCACATCGAAATCCGTGGTTTTGGCACCTTCCGTCTTAAAACCCGCAAACCCCGCATGGGCCGTAATCCCAAGACCGAAGAGAAAGTACCGGTTCCCGCCAGGACCGTACCCACCTTCAAGTTTTCCCGCGAATTCAAGACCTCGGTCATCGACCTCAACGTGAAAGAGTAGAGTGAGCCAAAATGCCTTGCGGAAAGAAGAAAAAAAGACATAAAATCGCCACTCACAAGCGGAAAAAACGCCTGCGTAAGAACCGTCATAAAAAGAAATAAATTGTGGCCACCCTTCGGGGTGGCTTTTTTGGCTTTGGCTTGAACTTCGAAGACCACAATCTGGAACTGCGCCAGCTGATCCGGGACGCCCTGCGCTCCACTCTGGAGGGAGATTTCTCCGCCCACGCCGATTATCCCTATTTTTACACCCGTGCCTTTTACGATATGCGCACCGAGGTGGACGGCCTGCCCCTCTTTCCCCGGGAATTGCCTGAGGTTTTTCTGCGCTGGGCCGGTCTGGAAGCGGGAAAGCTGATCAGCCCGGAGGAAATCCTGGTGCTGGATCTGGAGACCACAGGATTGGGCCGCGGCCAGACAATTGCCTTCATGATCGGCCTGGGCTATTACGAGGAGGGGCGCTATGTGGTGGAGCAGCTGTTCCTGCCGGAACCCGAGGCCGAGGCCAACTCTTTCGACCGCCTCATCGAGCTGCTGGAAAAGAAGTCCGTGCTGATCACCTTCAACGGTAAAACCTTCGACGTTCCCATCCTGGAATCCCGCCTGCTTTACAACCACATCTGGCTGGACCTGCGCTCCAAACTCCACATTGACCTGCTCCATCTGGCCCGGAGGCTCTGGAAAAACAAGATCCCCTCCTGCGCCTTGGAAACAATCGAGTTCTATATCCTGGGCTACATCCGCGAAAAGGAGCTGGACATCGAGGGCGGCCTCATACCCCAAACCTATTTTCAGTTCCTCATCAGCGGCGACGCCGAGCTGATGCGCCGCGTTTTCATCCACAACCAGTTCGACATCCTGCACACGGCCGCGCTCTTCACCCTGATCTGCGACAGCGCGGGCTATCCCCCCGCCCTGGGTTTCGACCACCGCATCGACTACCACGCCCTGGCCCGGCTCTACATCAGCCAGGATAGCAGCGAAACGGCCCGTGCCATACTAACCGACCTGCTGGCCCAAAACATCGTCTCCGGCGATATCGCCTGCGAATTGGGGCTGCTCAACAAAAAGGAGGGTGACCTGGAAGCCGCGGACAGCTGTTTCGCCCTCGCCGCCGCCCTCGACCACCCCGCCGGAAGGCTGGAATATGCCAAGCTGCTGGAAAAACGCAAGGACTACGACAGCGCCCTGGACCAGGCCCAGGCACTGCTCCACTGGCACCTGGCCCGGCCTCAGATCAGCGCCAGGCAGGTGGAAGCGCTGGAAAAAAGAGTGCTGCGCCTGCGCAGAAAACTAGAACTCTGAGCCAAAAAAAGCGCCACCAAGGGTGACGCCTTATACAAAGGATTAGGGTGCGGAAAAGCCCCGCGTTACTCGGAGGGGCTCACGATAAGTTTGTTGCCGTCGATATCTATAACCTTCACCTTGGCATCCACTTCGATGGGTTTGGCGTCAGTTGAAACAGCCCCCCACTCTTCCCCGCCGATCTTCACATAACCTTTGCCTTCCGCGGGAATGGCTTTGGTGATGCGGCCTTCTTTTCCTTTCAAAGCGTAAACGTTGGTTTCCCCGCCTGCGTTGCGCAGCACTCTTTTCCCCACCCTGCGGGTGAAGAGAAAAGCCACAAAGCTGATCGCCGCGAAGATGATTATCTGCATTGGCACGCTGCCCCCCACCAGATGCAGGAGGCTGAGCAGCCCGGTGGCGATGGCGCCGATGCCCAGCGCGATGAAGAAGAAGGCGGGATCGAAGATCTCGATGATCACAAAGACGATCCCGAGGATTGTCCACACGTGCCAGGGCTGAATGTTGATCATTGGTTCCCCCAGTTTTACTTGTTGGTTTCTTCCGGTTTGGGCTCTTCACCGCTCTCGTGGCTGGAACCGCGCTTGTCTTTGTAGATGCGCTTCACTTTGCGCTTGCTGCCGCCATAACCATAGCGGGAGGAATAACGGTTCGAGTAATTGCCGTAACCGCCGTATTGGTAGGATCCGCCCATGTTGCTGGCGTTAAAGCCTTTAACGCCCATAAGGGCCAGCAAATACATGATCAGCTTGGTGCCGTAATAAGCCAGGATCACGGCCACAAAGAGCACCACCAGAGCGCCGAAGAAATTGTAGATGAATTTGCGCACGGTGGAAACGCTGCTGCCGCCCATGGTGGGAACCATCTGCACGTAGAGCAGGGTGGTGTTCGCCTGGCGCAGCACGTTGACCAGGTTTTCCTGGTCCCGGATCTGGCCGATCAAATACTCTTTCCGGTCGGCGATGTTTCCATAGACTTGCCCCACCGCGTCCATCTCCGCCAGTTCTTGCTTTTTGGAGGCCAGGATACCCTCTTCCGTGATCAGGGACTTGATCACCAAAGCCGAGTCAACAATTTCCTTGTGGCCTTCAATGGTGCCCAGGTCGCCGAATTTCTTAAGTATTTCGGGCAGTTTGCTCTCCTCGATCTTGAAGATATAGGAACCGTGGCTGCTTTCCCGGGACGTGAGCAGAGGTTTTTCCAGGGAATAGCCACTGATCACGCCGGTCATATCCTGCAAGGCGTTTCTGATGTTCAGGCTCCGCACTCGCAACTGGGCCTTGTTGAGGGATTTATAATCGCTGAAAATCTTGTTCGAATCCTTGAACATAGACCCGTAATCCGGGCCTTTTTCCTTTTGCATCAAAGCCGCGTAGCCAGCCCATGCCAGAGCGAGGAAGATCACAAAGATCGCCACCGCCCGAAGTCTCCGTTTAATCGTTTTGTCCATTATATCCTCATGTCTTGTATTTGCTTATCAATTCCCTGGCATGCTCCAGCGAAATGTCCGAAACATTTCCGGACAGCATCCGGGCCAGTTCTTCCAGCCTTTGTTCTGCCTCCAGCGGCACCATCTGGATCACGTTCCTCTGCTTGCCTGCCTCTTTTTGCAACGCCACCTGCTGGTCGGCGATGGCGGCGATCTGGGCCAGATGCGTGATGCATATGATCCGGTGCCGCCGTGCCAGGGCGAAAATGAACTGCGCTACGTACTCGGCCGTTTTGCCGCCGATGCCGGAATCGATCTCGTCCAGGATCATCAGCTTTTCCTCGATCCGCTCGGACAACACCTTTTTGATGGCCAGCAGAATGCGGGATAGTTCACCGCCGGAAGCAACCGCTGAGAGAGGCTTGAGCTCGCTGCCCCGGTTCGCGCTGAAAAAATACTGGCAGGCGTCCTGACCCTGCTCTGTACAGGAATCAAGATATTCATGCATTATGATTTTGCCATCTGTCTTTTTGTCAACTCTTATTTTGAAACGCGCGTCGGGGATGGAGAGCAAGCTGATGCTCTCGCGCAACTCCACGGAGAGTTTTTCCGCCGCGGCCCGGCGGTTGGCGCTGAGCTTGTCCCCACTGGCGCGCAGGGCCTCAAAGTCTTTTTCGGTGGCCTTTTCCAATGCTTTGATGCGTTCGCTCAGATCGGCGTAGGCATTGATCTGGGCCTCCCGCTCGGCAAATACTTCCAGCAATTCGCCGATGTTCTGGGCTTTGTGCTTGTGCAGCAGGCTGTTGATGGCGTCCAGCCGTTCGCGGATCGCCTCCAGGCGAGCGGGGTCCGCACTCGCCGACTGGCTGAGGTCGCCCAGGGCCGCGGAGTTTTCCGAAACCAGTTCCAAAGAGTCGCGCAGGCCTTGCTCGATATTGGCCAGGCGCGGGTCCAGATGGGAAAAACGGGATAGGGCGGCCAGGCTGGCGTTGAGGCGGCTGTGTACGCTGTTTTCGCTCTCATAGAGGTCAAAGCAGGCCGCGGCCGCGGTTTCGGCGATCTCCTGGGCGTGGCTGAGCAGTTCGAATTCCTGCTGCAGCTCGAGGTCCTCACTTTCGCGCAGGGCGGCTTTCTCCAGTTCTTCGAACTGATACTGGTAAAGCTCCCGCAGCTGGCGGTCCTGTTCCGCCTTCGCCTTCAGGCTTTCCAGTTCTTTGAGGCTCTCGCGCAGGCCTCTGTATTGGGTGGAAAAAGCGCTCAAACAGGCATCGTTTTTGGCATAGAGGTCCAGCAGATGCAGTTGGTAGGCCGCTGAGAGCAGCCGCTGCTGGTCGCGTTGATGGTGAAAATCGATCATCAGGGGCTTAAGTTCCCGCAGCAGTGATGCCGTCACCTTGCGCCCGTTGAGGAAATAACTGGATTTCCCGGTGGTGCTCACTTCCCGGGCCAGGATCAGCTCCGGTTCCGGTTCATAGCCCTGCACGGCCAGCCAGTTCCGCACTTCCGAGTTTCGGGAAAGGTCAAAGCTGGCCTCCAGATAGATGGGCTGAGCAGGATCGAAGGCTTCCAGGGCAGGGGACGGATCGGCGAAAATGAGAGCCACAGAGCCCACCAGGATGGATTTTCCCGCGCCTGTTTCCCCACTCAGGACCGTCATGCCCGGGCCGAAAACCAGCCGCTGTTCGGGCACGAAAAGGTAGTTGCGGATCTGGATCCCGGTCAGCATCTATTTCCCCAGGTGCATCTTGCGCCGCAGGATCTGATAGAAAGTGCGGTTGGAGAGCTTCACGAACTGAACCTGCTGTTTGGCCGCGGTGATCAACACTTCGTCGTTATCCTGCAGCGGACTGCAGTTCTCGCCGTCCAGTTGCAGCGCCGCCGGCTCCTCCAGACCGTGAACCCGCATCAGGATCCGGTCACTGGCGGAGAAGACCATCGGCCTGATGGTGAGCAGATGCGGATTGAGCGGGCTCAGCACGATGGCTCGCAGTTCCGGGGCGAGGATGGGACCTCCAGCCGCCAGAGAATAGGCTGTGGAACCCGTGGGGGTGCTGGCCACCACTCCGTCGCAGCGAGTGTCGAAGACAAAACGCCCGCCGCTGAAAATGCGCACCCGGATCAAGCGCGGGGTGTCCGCTTTATGGATCACCGCGTCGTTCAGCGCCAGGCCCTTGAAGATGATCTCGCCCCCTCTCCACAGCTGGCATTGGACCAGCATTCTGGGCAACAGGCGGTATTTCCCTTTGATCAGGTCGCGGATGGAGTTGTCCAGTTCCGCCAAAGTGGTTTCGGAAAGAAAGCCCAGCCAGCCCAAATTGATTCCCAGAAGAGGCGCGCCGGAACTCAGGGCCAAATCCTTGGCCCGCAAAATGGTGCCGTCGCCGCCGAAGACCAGGATGCAGTCGGGCTTCTTCGCGGTCTGCCCCGCCGGGTCCAGCAGGCTGAAGCCCTTGGGCAGCAGTTCACGTTGCGCGCTGATCCCGTAAAAGCGGACCCCGTGTTCAGCCGCCAAAGCTTCCAGCCGGCTGAAGATGGCCTGTTTGTCCGTGAAGGCGGGATTGATGAATACGGCAATGTTTTTCATGTCAGCGAGTCCAGTAGCCTCAGATACGATTCATAGCGTTCCAGCGGGATCCGCCCCTCCGCATGGGCTGCCAGAACGGCGCAGTCATCCTCGTGGGTGTGGGTGCAATCCCGGAACCGGCAGTTCACCGCCAGATCGCTGAAGCCCGGAAACACCTTCGGGATCTCGCTTTTGGCGTCGCGGTGCAGATTCACTGTCTTGATCCCAGGAGTATCCAGCAGATGGCCGCCGAAGCTCCAGGGCTTCAGGACCGCCTGCGTGGTGGTGTGCCTCCCTTTTTCGTTGAAATCGCTCACCTCGGCGGTGCGCAGTTCCAACCCTGGTTCCAGCCAGTTGATCAGGGAACTTTTCCCCGTGCCGGATTGCCCGGAAAACACACTGTCCCTGTCTTTCAGCAAGGCCCTCAGTTCCTCCATTCCCTCGCCGCTCACCACAGAACTGCAGAGCAACGGATATCCGGACTCCCGGTAGTAGCCAACTGTTTCCTCCAGCTCCGCGCGGTCTTCGCAGAGGTCGATCTTGTTGATCACGATCACCGGCTGAATGTTCTGAAGGGCGGCGATGCAGACGTAGCGGTCGATCAGCCCCGGTTTGATCAGCGGCATCCGCCAGGAAGCCGTGATCACCACCTGGTCGATGTTGGCGGCCACGATGATCTCTTTCTGGAAGCTGCCTTCGGCATAGCGGGAGAGTGTGTTCACGCGGGGCAGGATATTTTCGATGCGGAAGTGCGGATCGCCTGAAATGTCCAGCTCCACGCGATCGCCCACGGCGGAAAGAGCTTTGCTGGCGTAGGAAAACTGCTTCAGCCGGCCGGACAGGGTGGCCGTGTAGAGCTTGTTTTCCGCCTCCACCAGATAGCTGTAGTTGGTCTTCACTTCCAGGATCCGCCCGGGGATCAGCTGAGTGCCCCGCTTGTATTTGTGGTGCTGCTTCTCCGCGGTGCGCAGAGTCTTGTAGTGGGCCGTTTCCCGCACGTCGTCCAAACCGTCAAGGTCCGGCACTTGCACGTTCTTCAGCCGTTCCCCCGCCTGGGGCTGCTGTTTTTTCCTGTCCTTTTGCTTCATTGCCTCAGCTGAAGACTGGTGTCAGCCTGTCGAACAGCGTTTCCGCCTCTTTGAGCTTCACTTCGTTGCCAAACACGCAGTAGTGGTTGCGCGTCATGATGGCCTCCACCATGTCGGCATAGGCGCGGATGTCCTCGATCCTGGTGGAGAGAACCTCGTCGCGGATCTGCTGGCGGTCTTCCTGGGTGAAACCCGTGATGTAGTCGATATCGGCCAGAGCGCCCTTGTTTTCAGGCGTTTGCGGATAGTCCAGGCTGGAGATGTCGCCGATGATGTACTTCTCCATTTCCCGGCGGTTGCAATCGAAAGAGCGGATGAACTGCGGTACCCTGTCGTAAACCTCGAGGGTCTCACGCAGGTTGGGATCGCGATAAGAGCAGAAATACATGTTCCCGTAGATGGAGAAATCGCTGAAAGCGCCGTAAGCGCCGCCTTTTTCGCGGATCTCGCGGTGCAGGAACTCGTTGGAGAGGATGCTGTTCAGCACGCGCAGCTTGCCAGAGTAGGAGTAGCCCTTGCGGAAGTAGTTGCCGCCTTTCACGCAATACTGCACCTGCACCGGGGCCAGGATGGCCTCGTTGAGGTCGCTGGCGTGGAAATGGCGTTCCACCGGGGCGTATTCGTCGGCGGAGATATCCTCCACAACAGGCCGCAGCTGCTCCAGGGCTGCCGTGATCCCGGCCGCGTCTGATGTGAGGCTGATCAGCAGGTTCCTGCGGGAGAAGAAATTATCGCGCGCCCAAGCCAGATCGGCCGCTATGGTTTCTATTTCCGTGTCCAGTTTGCCGGCCAGTTCGTTCAGGAAATGGTAGTATTCCAACCCCCCCGTCATGTCGCTGTAGCGGTGCAGCTGGCTGAAGGGCGCCAGCATGCGGTTGATCGCCACACTGTGCCCGGTGTGAAAGAGCATGGCCTCCAGCTTGGATTTGCCTTCCCGGATCAGCAGCTTCAGCCGCTCGTGGTCGGTGAAAACCGGACGCAGGGCCAGTTCGGCCGCCAGTTCCATCAGCTTGTCGGATTTGCCGGTCACCGCCTTGCCCGCCAAAACCAGCTTCGGCAGCACCTCGTCGGGGTCTTGGTAGCTGTTGCGCAGCATCAGGCCCGTCCTGATGCCCCCGGTATGGATGTTGATCTCGTTGGAAAGGTCGGCGTAGCCGTGGTCGCGGCTGTCCACCTGGCCCACAAGCTGGGTGTAGAGGGCGATCCAGGGCAGATCTTCCACCTCGGCGTGGCTGAGATCGAAATAGGCCCGCAGATAAACCACCCCATTGGTGACCTGCTCATGCTTCAGCAGGGTGAATTCGCTGTATTTGTCCACCTCCGTGGGATAGCTTTCGGCCACGGGGTTGATGTCCTTGAGGCTTAGCACGGGAATCTTTTCCAGGTCCTCAGAGCTCGGCTCTTCCTTCTGCCAGTCCAGGAATTCCCGGTTGAAATTCACCAGCCGGTCGATCTCCGCGGGGGGCATTTCGGCCTTGATCCTGGCCAGTTCGTCCTTTAGCTCGCTGTCCCACTGGTTGCCCAGGCCGGGCACGGGCACGTAAACGATCTGGCTGGCGTGGTGGTTTTTGAGGATGGCCTTGTCGATCAACTGCTCGTAATAGGGCTCGCTGAGGCCGCGGCGCAGCTCCTTGAGCGAATCTTCGAAGCCGAGGGCGTCCAGCGGGTCGCCGCCGTGGATCCAGTGCGGATACATCGTCCAGGCGTAATAGAGCCCCTTCGGGCCCCAGCTCGCCTGTCCCTCACGCAGCGCGAATTCCCGGCTGTTGAGCACGGCTTCGATCAGCTTCTTGTCGATCCCTTCCTTCACCAGGCGTTTCAGCTCGCTCTGGATCAGGCTGGCCAGCGCTTCCACTTGGTCGCGCTTCACCTGTTTGCAGATGAGGCTGAAGGTGGGTTGCAGCAGGCCTTCGCGCAGGGAATAGCTGGTGTCTTTGGCCAGGCCGGATTTGAGGATGGCCTGTTTCAGCGGCGAGGCCGGGGTCCGCATCAGGATGTTCATCATCACCACAATGGCCTGGGATAAGTTATAATCGGGGTTTCGGCCGAAAGTGTAGTTGAGGCTCAGGTGGTATTGGTCGGAAATGTCCTTGCCCTCTTCCACCGGATATTGCAGTTCCAGTTTTTTCATCTTGCCAAAAGGCTTCTGCGCCTCGATCGTCACTGCCTCCGTGTCTTTCTTGAAGTGACCCAGGTATTCCCGGTCCATGATCTCCATCAACGCGTCCGCGTCCACATCCCCGTAGAGGAAGAGATGCGAGTTCGAGGGATGGTAGTGCTTCCTGTGGAAGGCGAGGAAATTGTCGTAAGTGAGCTGCGGAATATCCTTGGGATCGCCTCCGGATTCGCAGCCGTAGGTGTTGTCTGGGAACTGCGCCTGCTGGTTGTAGCGCTCGATGATCTGGTCCGGTGAGGAAAAGGCGCCCCGCATCTCGTTATAAACCACGCCCCTGAGCTTCAGTTCGTCTTCCGGGCCGGTCAGTTCGTAATGCCAGCCTTCCTGATGCAGGATGTTCGGCTGCTCGTAGATCTTGGGGAAAAACACCGCGTCCAGATAGACCCGGCTGAGGTTCACGAAATCCTTGGCGTTGGTGCTGGCCACGGGATACAGCGTCATGTCCGAATCCGTCATGGCGTTGATGAAGGTATGCAGCGAACCCTTGATCAGTTCTTGGAAAGTCGATTTGCCGGGGAAATTCCTGGAGCCGTTGAGCACCGAGTGTTCCAGGATGTGGGGGCAGCCGGTGTTGTCGGTGGGAACGGTCTTGAAGGTGGCGCAGAACAGCTTGTTGTTGTCCTCGCACGCCAGATGCACCAGGCGCGCCCCGCTCTTCACATGTTCATAATGATGCGCCGTGGCGGCGATCTCGGGGATCTCGCGGCTGGCGATGTGCGCAAAGCCGTGCTTCACAGCCTGCTTTTTCATGCTTGAACTCCTATCAGATTAAATTGTATTCTTTCAAAACGCCGCGGAGTATCTCGCGGTTGGCGTCCTGCAGCGGACAGATCGGCAGCCGGAATTCCAGCTCGATCAGGCCCATCAGGTGCAATGCCTCTTTGGCCGGGATGGGGTTGGTCTCGATGAACATCACGCCGTTCAGCTTCTGCAGATGCCGGTGCTGTTTGGCGGCGCTGGCGTAGTCTCCGGCCAGGCAGCTGCTGATGTGTTCGCTCATCAGTTTGGGCGCCACATTCGCCGTAACGGATATGCAACCCTTCGCGCCCACGGCCATCAGCGGCAGATTGAGCGCGTCTTCGCCGCTCATCAGGGCAAAGCCCTCCGGAGCGTCGCGGATGATCTCCGTCGCTTGGGGGATGTTTCCGCTCGCTTCCTTCACCGCCACGATGTTTGGGCACTCCCGTGCCAGTTTCACCATCGTCGCCGCCGCCAGGTTCACCCCCGTGCGGCCGGGAACGTTGTAAACCACCATCGGGATGTCCACTTTGGCGGCCAGGGCCTTGAAATATTCATGCAGGCCGTTTTGCGTGGGCTTGATGTAATAGGGCGTGATCACCAGGGCATGGTCCGCCCCCAGTTCCCTGGCCCGCTTGGTGGCCGCCAGGGTCTGGTTGAAATTGTTGGTGCCCGTGCCGATCATCACCGGAACGCGCTTGTTGATCTTCTGCAGGGCAAAAAGCAGCAGCGCTTCCTTCTCGTCGGAGGCCAGCGCGGCGGTTTCCGCGGTGGTGCCCAAAAGTAGGATCCCGTGGGTGCCCTCGGCGAGGTGGAACTCCAGCAGGGCTTCCAAAGCGGAATAGTCGATCCCGCCATGCTTGAACGGCGTCACCAAAGCCACATAAGAACCTTGCAACATGTTTCTATCTCCTTTTCCCAAGGTGGGTTGGCTGCGCCGGCACGGATCCTCTCTTCGGGAAATGACCGCCCGCGCGCAGGAAAACACAGTTTATTCCATTTTGCAGCGCTCCCCAATTCCGTCAATACAAATATGCTCCAAGGCCCCGCCAGGACTGTGGAATTTTTGCCTGTCCTCCAGCATGGCAAAATCCGCATCATCCCCACTTCCGGCAGGTTTTTTCAAGCAGGATCGTCAGAATTTTCCATGACCGGCTCCCAATATCAATACGGTATCAATACGGAATCAATACGGATTTCATCCGTAATGATTCCGTATTGATACCGTATTGATATTGGGGGCGATGTCTCGTCCTAAAAAAGTTGACACATCCATCAACTTAAAGGAGTGAGAAAAATGGAAGACAAGAAACCCGTAAATCGTTACAGCATGGCTTTCAAATTGCGTGTTGTGGATGATGTCGAAAG
>JAJBAV010000015.1 GCA_020532085.1 Candidatus Cloacimonadota bacterium
GGTTGAGTCATGATCGTCTCCTTGTCTGTTAGTTTTGTCAAAACCATCAAAACAAAGAGCGGGATCTGGCTCAACCTTTTTCTTCATCTGGCGTTACCTATTTTACACCAACCTTTGAGACGCTACCAATATCAATACGGTATCAATACGGAATCAATACGGATTTAATCCGTATTGATTCCGTATTGATACCGTATTGATATTGGGAGCCAAGCAGGGCGTACCGCGCAAAATTTAGGCCATAACGCATATCTGATCTTGCTTTGGGGTGACCTGGGCTGGTGGCTTGGGAAAATCCGGACTTGACACAAAGCGCCCCGCGCGCGAAGGTGAAAAGAAAAAGCGAGCAGTGGGAAGCAAAGGATGAACAGAGCGATAGTTTTGGTGAGCGGGGGCATGGACAGTCTGGTAAGCGCCGCAGTGGCCGCGCGGGACTGCAGGGAACTGAGTTTCCTGCACGCGAGTTACGGCCAGCGGACCCAGGCGCGGGAACTGCAGTGCTTTAAGGCGATCAGCGCGCACTACCGGCCCCGCCGCAGCGAGGTGCTGAACTGGGACTGGCTGGCCCGCATCGGCGGCTCGGCTTTGACCGATCCGAACCAAGAGATACCCACCCAGGGTCCGGGCACGGAGATCCCCACAACTTATGTTCCTTTCCGCAACGCCAATCTGCTCTGCGCGGCCGTGGCCTGGGCCGAAGTGATCGGCGCGGACGCCATCTACATCGGAGCCGTGGAGGAAGACAGCAGCGGCTATCCAGATTGCCGGGAAGTGTTTTTCGAAGCTTTTGAAAAAGTGGTCGCCAGCGGAGGGAAAAATGCCTGGCCGATCCGGATCGTCACGCCGGTGCTGCACCACAGCAAAGCGCAGATCGTGAAGCTGGGGCTGGAGCTGAAAGCGCCGTTCGAACTGAGTTGGAGCTGTTACGCGGACAACATCGCGGCCTGCGGAGTTTGCGCCAGCTGCCGCCTGCGCCTGAAAGCTTTCGCGGAAGCCGGACACAGAGATCCCATCACCTATCGGGAACAATGATGCAACAAGACATGAATAAAAAGAACATCCTGATCATCCTCACCGGAGGCACGATCTCGATGACCTCCAAGGGCTCGCTGGGAGTGGTTCCCAGCTCTGAATTGGCGGACTTGCTGCGCGAGTTTCCGCAGCTGGACAGCGTGGCCAAAGTGGCCGTGAGTGAACACCTGAATTTACCCAGCCCCTACATCACCCCGCAGATGATGCTGGAACTGGCCAAGCTGATCGACCTGAAGATCATAGACTACGACGGAGTGGTGATCACGCACGGCACGGACACGCTGGAGGAAACAGCCTTTCTTTGCGATCTGGTGCTCACCACGCGCAAACCGGTGGTGTTCACCGCCGCCATGCGCAGCGGCAGCGACATCGGCCTGGACGGTCCGCGCAACATCATCGGGGCCGTGAGAGTGGCATCCCATCACGATTCTGCCGACAAGGGGGTGTTGGTGGTGATGAACGACGAGATCCACACCGCCCGGGACGTGGTGAAATCCGATACTGGAAAGGTGGACGCCTTTCGCAGTGTGGGTTACGGCCCGCTGGGCAGCGTGGATCCGGACGCGATCGTTTACCACCGCAGCGCGCTGTTTCGGGAAAACGTGTGGACGGACAAGCTGGACACCGCGGTGGACCTGATCAAGGCGGTGGCCGGAATGGATGGAAAACACATCCACAGCTCGATCGAGGGCGGCGCCAAGGCCATCGTGATCGAGGCTTTCGGACGCGGAAACCTGCCCCAGAGCCTGATCCCGGACATCCAGGCCGCGCTGGACAATAACATCCTGGTGGTGATCAGTTCGCGCACTTACACTGGCAGAGTGCTTTCGGAATACGGCTATGAAGGCGGGGGCAAACACCTGGCCGACCTTGGCTGCATCCTGGCCGGAGACCTCAAAGGCGTGAAAGTGCGGCTGAAACTGATGACACTTTTCGGCAAGTACAACGATCCGGACGTGGTGAAACGCTTTTTCATGCAGAGCAGGAATTAGATGAAGAGGATCGCGCTGCTGGGGCCGGCGCCGCCTTTCCGGGGCGGGATCTCGCAGTTCGCGCTGATGCTGGCGGGGGAGTTTCTGCAGGAGGGGTATGACGTGCGGATGTACACTTTTGACCGGCAGTATCCCAAGCTGTTGTTTCCGGGCGGGGAGCAGACCACCAGTTTTGCCGATCTGCCGGAAATCCCGGTGGAAAGAGTGTTCACACCCTATCTGCCCCAAACCTGGACCAAGGCGGTGGAGCGCATCCGGGAATTTCAACCCGATCTGCTGATCACATCATATTTCCTGCCCTGGTTCGCGCCCTCCTTTGCCTGGATCTGCAAGCGTTTGCCGAACACGCGCAGGATCTGCCTGGCCCACAACATCGATTTCCACGAAAAATGGCCCGGGGCTGATCTGCTTTCCGGAAAATTCTTTCAGCACTGCGAGCGGATCGTGCTGCTTTCCGAGGCCTGTCTCAACGATCTGAAGCGGAAAATGCCCGAAAGTATCTCTCGCAAAGCCCTGCTGGGCTTTCACCCCATCTACGGCTGTTACGGCACCAGCGAAGGAATGACCACAGCCGAAGAGCCCAAGCAGCCGACCGCCCTGTTTTTTGGACTGATCAAGGCCTACAAGGGTTTGGATGTACTGCTGGCGGCGCTCAAACAGGCGCGCAGACGCGTTCCGGACCTGAAGCTGATCGTGGCCGGCGAGGTTTACGGCAAGGCGGCCAAGTATGAACACCTGATCCGCGAATTGGGGCTGAGCGAGGCGGTGGAGGCGCGTTTCCACTATATAACCGATGACGAGATAGCGGAAGTTTTCGGTAAGGCGCAGGTTTGCGTGCTACCCTATAAAAGCGCCACCCAGAGCGGCGTGATCGCCACCGCCTACAGTTTTCAGATGCCGGTGATCGCCTCGGATGTGGGCGGTTTGAGCGAATACATCAGCGAGGGAGACACCGGTTTGCTGGTGCCGCCGAACAACCCGGAAGCCCTGGCCGCAGCTTTGATCCGCTTTTTCGAAGAAGAGGATTTGCGCGCGCGCATGAGCGCAAGCATTCCTTCCTACATAGAGAAGTTTTCCTGGCCGAAACTGGCCGCCCTGATCCTGGAAGCCTGATGCGGATATTGCTGATCAGCTACTACTTTCCGCCCTGCGGCGGCGCGGCCGTGCAGAGATGGCACAAATGGCTGCCCGTGCTGGTGGAAAGCGGATTTGAGGTAACCGTGCTGACCACCGCGAACGGAGACTATCCGGTGCTGGACCCCAGCCTGGAACAGGAGATCCCGCCCCAGGTGAAAGTGTTGCGCAGCGGCGCGCCCAGCCCAGCCAAGCTCTGGAAAGCGATCTTCGGGCAGCGGAGTTCCGTGCCCTACGGCGATCTCAGCAGCGGCAGGAACGCGGGTTTTTTGCAAAAGGCGTTGATCTGGGCGAGGCTGAACCTGATCATCCCGGACGCCCGTAAATACTGGAATACCTCCGCGCTAAAGGCCGCGATGGCTTTTTTGCGCGAGCATCCCGTCGATGCCGTGATCACCACCGGCCCGCCCCACTCCACGCATTTGACCGGTCTGGAGCTGAAAAAGCGGCACCGGATCAGATGGATCGCCGACTGGCGTGACCCCTGGAGCACGGTGTACTATCTGAAACTGAATCCCCCAGCCGGCTGGAGCAGACGCCGGCACCGCGCCCTGGAACGCAAGGTGGCGCAGTCGGCGGATTTGAACATCGTGATCTCCAACCATCTGGCAGAGCAGCTTCCGAGCTCCAACACCGTGGTGATCCGCAACGGCTACGACGCCGGCAAATTCGTTACCAAAGGCCCGGACGAGAAAACAGGGTTTAAGAAGTTCAGGATCAAGTATGTGGGCAACCTCACCGCGGGCCAGAAACTGGCGGAAGCGGCCAGCATGATCGGGAAAGCCTTTCCGGACGGAGATTTCGAGCTGATCTGCGTGGGCGGCAAGGTGGACGCAGAACAGCAGAGGCGCCTGGATGAAGATATACCCGGAAGCTTTTTCCGCAAAGATTTTGTGCCGCATCAGCAGGCTTTGGAGGAAATGGCGGACTGCGAGCTGCTGCTGCTGCTGATCAACTACTATGAGGGTTTCGAGGGCATGCTCACCACCAAGCTCTATGAATACATCGCCTCCGGCACGATGATCTTCTGCCTGGGTCCGCACGGCGGCGAAGCCGAGGAGCTGATCAAGCTTTACAGGGCCGGGGTCTGTTTCGACCTCCGCGAAGATGCCGCCGCGGTGAAATTTCTGGCCGCTCAGCGGGACGCCTGGAAAGCCGGCAAGAGCCTTAAGAACCAGACAGATACAAGCGAACTGAGCGCGCAGAACCAGGCCGCGAAACTGATATCGGCCCTAAAGGCAGAGAAAAAGAGTTGACAGAAAAAGGCCTCATTTATTTTGGATTCATACGATTAACAAAACCAGAGGTTTAAAATGCCCCAACACAAGTCCCCCATTAAAAGAATGAAGACCGACGCCAAGCGTCAGGCCCGCAACAACTATGTGAAACGCACCCTGAGGACCCTGGACAAGCAGATCCGCACAGACATGACCCCGGAAGAAAAGGAAAATCTGCTGAACAAAGTCTATTCCCAGCTGGACAAAGCCGCCAAGAAAGGCGTGATCCACAAACGCACCGCCTCCCGCCGCAAAGCGCGCGTGGCCGCCCTCGTCAGCAAGGACAATTCCAAAGACTGATCCGGCCGCGATCCAGGCCGGAAAGCCCGGCCGCCAGCCGGGCTTTGAACATCAGGGGAGGGAGTTTCCCTCCCGCAAATCCGCATAACAGATGAAGCGCAAGCGTAACTGGCTGGTCCGCCTCCTGCGCGTCATCCTCTTTGCCCACCTGGGTTTCTGGGCGATCATCGCCATTTTCTGCCTACTCTACAGCTTCATCAACCCACCCCTCACCCCGCTGATGCTGCAGCGCCTGCTGGTGCGCGGATACGACTGGCACAAGCGTGAATACATCGAGCTGGAGGACATTCCCCAGCGCACGGTGAAGATGACCATTTCCCTGGAAGACGCCAATTATTACGAGCATTTCGGTTTCGAGTGGGACATGATCCAAAAAGCGTGGAAGCGCAACCAGCAAGACGGTGAGATCCGCTTCGGGGCAAGCACCATCAGCAACCAGGTGGCCAGAACCATCTTCCTGACCACAGACCGCAACTATCTGCGCAAGTATCTGGAGGCGCAGGTGACGCTGCTGATGGAAGCGCTGATGAGCAAGGACAGGATGCTGGAACTGTATCTGAACTATGTGGAATGGGGCCAGGGCATCTACGGCATCGAGACTGCCGCGCTTCACTATTACGGCAGAAGTTGCCCGGAGCTGAGCAAAGACCAGGCGATGCGGCTGATCAGCATTCTCAGCAATCCGGTGGACTTCAGCCCCCAAACCTACAGCAGCTCGCGCTCCGCGCGGCAGCGTTACCGGATGCTGCAAAGATACTATTAAAAGGCATTCGTGGAAGAGAAATTCCTCTATCACATCTGGGACGCGGGGCATCTGCTGACACCGCTGAAAACAGTGAGCGGCAAAAACGTTCAGGTGAGCTACCAGGGACAATTCAACACAGCCAGGGGCCCGGATTTCCGCAACGTGATCGTGAACCTGGACGGCGAGATCCTGCGCGGAGACGTGGAGATCCAAGTGAACAGCTACGACTGGACCGCGCACGAGCACCACGAGGATGTTTATTACAACAACGTGATCCTGCACGTGGTGATGAACGCCGGCCTGCAAAAATACACGATCAAGGAAAACGGCGAGGCGATCGAGATCCTGGAACTGAAAAGCCAGGTGAGCGACGAGATCCGCAAGCTGCTTCAAACGCCGGAAACCGCTTCCGAGGAAGAACGCAGCACCTACTGTGACCTGCTCTCCGCGGTGGATAATGACACTTTGGAAAGCATCCTCAGCGCCTGGGGCCTGCGGCGCTTCAAAAACAAGGCCCGGCGTTTCAGCGCGGCCCTGTTGCTGAGCGATTTTGACCAAGTGCTGTACGAAGGCATGATGGAAGCGCTGGGCTACGACAAGAACAAGCACAACCTGCTCAGCCTGGCGCAGGCGATCCCTCTGAACGACATCCGCGCCTGGCAGCGCGAAGGCCTCAGCGCTTTGGAACTGGTGGCGATCCTGTGCTGCAGCAGCGGCCTGCTCGAGCGTTGCGCCAAGCAACTGGACGCAAGGCTGGCCCAGCTTCTCACCCAGGCTTACGAGCGGCAATCCTTCTTCGCGCGGCGGCTGCAGATCGACTGGCAGCTGTTCCGCATCCGTCCGCTCAGCCATCCGCTTTACCGCATTTTCGCCATGGCCAGTTTGATCCATAAAACCTCGGAACAGGGGCTGATGGAGTTTTTCAGGGAAAGGGTGCTGGCGGACAAGACGGACGGCAAAAAAATTTTTCAGGCCTTTGCCGGGATCTTTGCCGACGCCGCTTTACCGGGCACTGAAAGACTGCCCCGGCCGGGAAAAGGACTGGTGGGCAACATCTATGTGAACATCTTCCTGCCGGTGAGCTACATGTATTGTGAAAAGCACTCCGACACCGAGACCCGGGAACGGATCATCCGCTACTACAGTGAATTCCCCGCCTTGCAGGAAAACCACGTGACCCGCTTCATGTGCCGCTACCTAAGCCCCGCGCATATGCGGGCCGTGAACCGCAAAACCTTGCTGCAGCAAGGACTGATGGAGATCTTTCATCGCTACTGCCGCCATCATCTCTGCGCCGAATGCCAGGCGGCCAAGCCTTGAGGCCGTAAAATGCGACAGCATGAATTTTTGATTGACATTCAGGCGGCGCGCGCCAAGGGTGGAACCACCCTCCGTGAACCCCAGAAAGCCATGCCGGACAAGCGACAAGCCGGCAACAACCATAATTGAATCGAGGAACTTGAGATGAAGAAACTGCTGATCGTTTTGCTGGCCTTCGTGGCCGCGCTAACCGGAGTTTCCTGCAACAGGGAAAAGAACAAACTGCCCGACGGCACGGATAAAGTATCGGAATACAACGCCATCCCGTCGTTCAAGGCCGTGTTTTTGGCTCTGGACAAAGTGGAGCCGGGCGATCTGGACTCGCTCAAGCCAACCGAGTACAACCTGACCCAGCAAGACACTCTGCTTTCCGCCTTCGTTTGGGGCTCTCTGGTGGCAGACGCCCAGCTGGCCGTGTCCGGCAGAAATTCGGCCTGGCTGAATTCCATCCTGGCCCAGCTGAAATCCCTGGCGCCGGAGATGCACAGGCAGACGGATTTGGTGGCCAAACTTGAGCAAAGCGTGAAGCCGCTGCTGGCCTCAGGCGATTGGGAGCAGACGGAACAGCTTTTTTATGACCTGCAAACAACCACGGACCAAACCCTGATGGATCAAAACCGCTGGAACGCCTACACGCTGGCTGCCCTGGGCAGTTGGACCCAGTCCGTGAACCAGATCGGCGGCCTGATCGCCAAAAACTACAGCACCGAGAAATCCCTGGTGCTGAAATCCCCCGCCTGGGAAAGCCTGGCCGACAATCTGCTGCTGCTGGATTCACCCCGGCTAACGCCAGCCTTCACCCAGGCCCAGGAACTGCGGGACATGATGAATTCCGCGGGGCAAAATGCCTTCACTCCAGAGCAGGTGGCAGCCATCGTTGCGGCCACGGACTCCATCCGGCTGAGTTTGAGCACTCCCTGAAAAGGAAACTGATATGAAAAAAACACTCACGGGCCTGCTGCTGGCGCTGCTGGCCTGCGTGCTGACCGCGGCCGCGGAGCAGCCCGCTTTTTCCGTGCAAGACAATCCCTGGGATGACGGGACGTCGGTGCTGGTGAAATGGGACCTGGCTACTGGCGCGGATTCCCTGAGCCTGCAAAAAGCCGATTCCCTGGGCGTCTTTCAAGAGATATTCAAAGAGTTCGCGCAGACCGGCCAGTACACCGATTCCAGCCTGGAGATCGGCAAGGATTTTCGCTATCGCCTTGTTGCCTACAACCAGGCACGTGGCGACAGCCTGGTTTATCAAGGTTCCGCGCGCACCAAGGCCCAGTGGTTCGACATGAACAAGCTTTCGTTGCTGATCCTGCTGGTGCTGATCTGCGGCGCCATCCTCTATTACATCTTTTCCGCCCGGCGGGGCAAAGACCTGTTCATCCGCCGCATCAGCGGCCTGGACAGCATGGACGAGGCGATCGGCCGCGCCACTGAAAAGGGCAGGCCAATCCTCTTTGTGCCCGGCATCAGCGATCTGGGCGACATCCAAACCATCGCCGCGCTGAACATCCTCAGCCACCTGGCCTATAAATCCGCGGAATACGGAACCGAACTGCTGGTGCCCTGCCGTTTCTCGATGGTGCTTTCCGCCGCCCGCGAAACGGTGAAAGAGGCCTACCTGAAAGCGGGAAAACCGGATGCCTACCGCGAGGACAAGGTTTTTTACGTTACCGACGACCAGTTTGGCTTTGTGGCCGGCGTGGACGGCATCATGCTGCGCGAACAGCCCGCGGCGAACTTCTTCCTGGGCGCTTTTTGGGCTGAATCGCTGATCCTCACAGAGACCGGTTTTGGCACCGGGGCCATCCAGACAGCCGGGACCGGCCAGCCGCACCAGATCCCGTTCTTCGTGGTCTCCTGCGACTACACGCTGATCGGCGAGGAACTTTACGCCGCCTCGGCCTACATTTCCCGCGACCCCCAGCAACTCGGCAGCCTCAAGGGCCACGATTTTGGCAAGCTGCTGGTGATCCTGCTGGTGTTGGCCGGAGTGGTGATGGAGATCATCGGGGCAGGCTGGTTCAAGCAATTCTTTGAAGGAGGCAGTTGAACATGAAACGCAACCTACCCCTGATCGTGGCTTTCGTCTCCGGAGTGGTGATCCTCATAGCCGGATTCATCCCGCGGGATCCCTTTCCCAGAATAGAATCCACCCTCATCGACTGGTTCATGATCATCTCCAGCTTCGCCATCCTGTTGGGACAGGCCAGCCTGCTGCGCATGAACGTGATCCGGGTGGCGGAAAAAGCACCCAACTGGCAGTACTACCTGGCAGGAATAATCAGCTTCGGGCTGATGCTGGCCTTCGGCCTGCTCTGGGGCATGGAAAAGACGCCCGGACTGCTGGGTCAGGGGCAGGGCATCGTGAGCCAGCTGGGGGTGAAACCCTTCGACTACCTCTTCGAAAACGCCTTCATCCCGCTTTCCTCGACCATGTTTTCACTTCTGGCCTTTTACATCGCCTCCGCGGCCTACCGCGCCTTCATCATCCGCAACTTCGAATCCAATCTGCTGATGCTCACAGCCGTGATCGTGATGCTGGGCCGCACCAGCTTCGCCCCCATGCTCACAGGCTGGATCCCGGATTCCTTGGGTTGGCTGCGCCTGCCGGAACTAACCAATTTCATCATGCAATATCCCAACACCGCGGCGCAGAGGGCGATCCTGATCAGTGCCGCGCTGGGCATTGTGGGAGCTTCGCTGCGCATCATCCTGGGCATTGAACGCTCCTATCTGGGAGGCGGCAAATGAAGATGCCCGAAAGATCCGTGGTGGAGCGCAGGATAGTGTTTCTGCTGCTGGTGCTGGCCGTGGCGCTGCCGATCATCTTTCCCCTGGGCCTCAAAACCCAGAGCACGCCGCTCACAGAACAGGTTTACGATCTGGTGAATTCCCTGCCCGCCGGCGTTCCCGTGATCATATCCTTCGATTATGACCCTTCCACCATCACCGAACTTCAGCCCATGGCCGAGGCCGTGATCGAACACGCTTGGAAAAAGGGACACAAGATCATCGCCACCGCGATGTGGCCACAGGGCCCGCAGGTGGCGGAAATGGCCTTCAAGGATGTGCAGGCCAGAATGGAAAAGCAAAACCCCTCAGTGAAAAAGCACATCTACGGCGAGGATTTTATCAACCTTGGCTACAAACCCGGCGGCCTGGTGACGATCCAAGGCATGGGGCGCAGCATGGAAGCCATCTTCCCCACCGACACCTCGGGCCTCAAATATGCCGAGATCCCAATGCTGAAGCCGGTTCGGACCCTGAAAGACATCCGCTATGTGATCTCGCTCTCCGCGGGCGATCCAGGCCTGCGGGACTGGATAATGACCGCCAACGGCAAATTCAACGTTCCGGTAGCCGGCGGCACCACAGCCGTGAGCGCGCCCGGATTTTTACCCTATGTGAATGACCAGAAACAGCTGCACGGGCTGATGGGCGGCCTTAAAGCGGCCGCGGAGTACGAACTGCTGCTGGGCTATGAAGGAACCGCGAGCCTGGGCATGAACCCTCAATCCGTGGCCCACATTCTGATCCTGGCCTTCATCCTTTTCGGCAATATCCGGGCCTGGAAAAAACGCAAGGCCGACAAACTCGCGCAGGAGGCCAGGCATGGCTGATATCATGACCACGGTTGGAATCTGGCTGGCGGCTTTCTTCACGCTCAGCATCTTCAGTTTCCTCTATAAGGACAACCCCTTCTACAAATTCGCGGAACAGGTCTTCGTGGGCCTCTCCGCCGCTTACTGGCTGGTTTACACCATCTACAACATCCTCATCCCCAATCTCTTCGACAAGTTGTTCACTGATTTTGCCGGCAACTGGGTGCTGCTGATCCCGATGCTGCTGGGCATCATGATGCTGCTGAGGATGTTTACAAAACTGCAGTGGCTCAGCCGCTATCCGCTGGCGCTGATGGTTGGCACCTCCGCGGCGATGTCGATGCTGCTGAGCTTTAAATCCGACTTTGTGGAGCAGATGGCGGCCACGATGATCAATCCTTTCAAGTTCGCCTCCGCTGTGGACGTGGTGGGCAGCATCATGGTGATCGCCGGCACCCTCTGCGGCGTCTTTTTCTTCTATTTCAGCAAGAAGCAGGAAGGCTTTTACAAGGTTCCTTCCAAGATCGGGATCTGGTTTTTGATGGTAAGTTTCGGAGCCTCTTTTGGCTACACCGTCATGGCCCGTATCTCTCTGCTGATCGGCCGGCTGGATTTTCTGCTGCGCGATTGGCTGCACATCATCAAATAGCAAGGAGTTCATATGCTGCAACTGCATCACCGCTTTATACAAACGGCCAGGAAGCAGGGCAAAAAGATCGCGGTCCACGACCAGGCCACAGGGAAGGATTTCTCCTATGGCAGAATGCTCATCGCCTCTCTGATCCTGAAAGAAAGCCTGGCCAAGATCAGAGGCCGCTACGTGGGCATCCTGCTGCCCACTTCCGTGGGCTGCATGCTGGGCGTTCTGGGCACACTGATGAACGGCAAGATCCCCGTGATGATCAACTATTCCACCGGCGCGATCGAAAACTGCCTCTACGCCCGGGAAAAATGCAGCTTCAAGACCATCCTCACCAGCCGTAAGCTTCTGGACAAGCTCAATCTGGAGCCGATCGACCACATGATCTTCGTGGAGGATATCCTCTCCGAAGTTACGATCGTAGACAAGCTCAAGGCCGCGGCGCTTGCCAAACTGCCCTTCGCCATTCTGAAAACACTTGTGCACAGCGGCCCCGAGAGCGAAGTCTGCGTGATCCTCTTCACCAGCGGCAGCGAGAAAGAGCCCAAAGCCGTGCAGCTGACCCACCTCAATATCAGCAGCAACGTGGAGGGCGCTTGCCAGGTTTTCGATTTGCACCCGGAAGACGTCTGCATCAGCATGCTGCCCCTGTTCCACGTGTTTGGGCTCACCATCAATCTGTGGCTGCCTGTGATTTTGGGCAACACCATGGTCGCCCACCCCAATCCACTGGAATATCAGACCATCAGTTCCCTGGTGCGCAAATACAAGGTAACCTACATGGCGGCAACGCCTTCCTTCTTCTACGGTTATCTGCAGAAATCCGAGCCTGGCGATTTCGCCAGCATCCGCTTCGCCATAGCCGGTGCGGACAAGCTGCAGGATAAGGTCTACGAGGGCTTTCTGAAGAAGCACGGCATCGCCATTTTTGAGGGTTACGGCACCACGGAAACCTCTCCCGTGATCTCTGTGAACCGGCCTGGCGCCCACAAACTGGGCAGCATCGGCAAACCCCTGCCCGGGGTGAGGGTGCGCATCGAAGACATCAACACCGGCGAGACCCTTGGTCCCAACCTGGAAGGCAAGATCCTGGTGAAAGGCGAGCTGGTGATGGAAGGTTATCTGAACGATATTGAGGAAACCTCCCTGCGCATTCGCAACGGCTGGTATGACACCGGCGACATCGGCATCATCGATTCCGACGGCTTCCTCTGGCACCGGGGCCGGCTCAAACGCTTTGTGAAAGTTGGCGGGGAAATGGTTTCACTGGTAAAAGTGGAGGATGTGCTCAGCCATCTGCTGCCGGAAGACGTGATCTGCTGCGTGGTGGACATTCCCAATCCCACCAAGGGCGCGGATGTGGTGGCCGCGGTCGCCAATGGCAATTTCGACATGCACAAAGTGCTGAAACAGCTGAAGAAAGAGCTGCCCAGCATCGCCGTGCCACGCCAATTCTACGTGATAGACGATATCCCAATGATGTCCAGCGGCAAAGTGAACTTCCGCGAAGTGGAAAAGATCTGCCGCACACGCAGCGCGGAAGGGGAGAAAAAATAGCCCGGCAAGCTGATCTGTCCGCCATGGCCAGCCGGATGCCAGAGCTTCTGGAAGAACTGCGCGCCGTGGCGGAGCAGATAAATCTGCGCGGCTGGGCCGAAGCCAACGCGGGCAATGTCTCCGTGAACGTGAGCGCCGAGGCCACCGAACTGTTCGGAGGCGATTTCGCTTGGTATCTTGTCTCCCGCGGAGGCAGCCGCTATCGCCAGATGGCCAGCGACCCACTCTCTCAGATGCTGCTGGTGCGTGTGGACAGAACGGGTGAAAAACACTTTCCCGTGGAAGCCAGGCCAACCTCGGAATGGGGTTGCCACAAACTGCTGCAGAGGCATTTTTTGGATACCGGCCGACCCGACAAAGTTGTGTTGCACGCCCATCCCAGCAGCATCGTGCTGCTCAGCCAGTTGGATGTGTACCAGGATGAATCGGCCCTGAACTCTTTGCTGAGAGATGCTTTGGCCGAACTTGAACTTTTCCTGCCGGAGGGGATCGCCACACCCGCCTCAGCCCCTCCCGGCTCACAAGAATTGGCGGAAAAAAGCCTCGGGACCATCAAACAACACAAAGCCCTCATTTGGCAGGGACACGGACTGGTATGCACCGGGATTTCACCCAACGCCGCGCTCGACCATCTGGAAGTGGTGGAAAAGGCCGCCACCATTGCGCTGTACAAATTTTTCTTGACGAAAACGGCCCCCTGAGAAGAGTTTCTTCTCAACCTTATTAGGAGGTTCCTCATGCGTAATATATTACTTACTCTGCTGTGCCTGATGCTCTCAGCGCTCCTGCTTGGACAGGTTACATACAGCGAAGCCATACTTGCCGCGGCGAACAGTGGCAACCCTGAAGGCCAGTTTCAGCTTGGCATGTGCTATCAGGACGGCCTGGGCGTGGAAAAAGACCTTGCCGAAGCCGTTAAATGGTACACCTTGGCTGCCGGACAAGGCCATCCCGGCGCCCAAACCAATCTGGCATACTGCCATTACAACGGTATCGGAACCGAAATCGACAAACAACAGGCCGTGGAATGGTTCCGCCGCGCGGCAAACCAGAATGTGAATGCCGCCCAATACGGCTTGGGCGTTTGCTATTTCAACGGTGAGGGGGTAACCCAAAACCAGCGTGAAGCCGTTAAATGGTACGATCTGGCCGCCGCAGGGGGCAACGTGAACGCCATTTACAGCCTCGCCCGCTGCTACTATGACGGCACCGGGGTCACTCAGGACAAAGCCGCCGCCGTGAGCTTTTTCCGTCAGGCTGCCGACAAAAATCACATCCCCGCCATCAACGACCTCGCCTATTGCTATAAATTCGGCGAAGGGGTGGAAGCCAATGCCAATGAAGCCGCGGCCTGGTATGCCAAAGCCGCCGCCGCGGGTGACGCGTTCGCCCAATACAACCTGGCCCAGGCCTACGCCACTGGCGAAGGGATGACCCAGAACACGGAAAATGCCCTCAAGTGGTACCGCAGCGCGGCGGACCAGAATTATCCCGAAGCGCATTATCAGCTTGCCCTGAACTATATGAGCGGACCCGACCGCAATGCCGGGGAAGCCATCAAGTGGCTCACCAGCGCTGCCGAACTGGGGCACCGCGAAGCCCAGTTCATGCTTGGCCAGATCTATTTCAGCGGTGAAATGATCCCCAAGGACATGACCGAAGGCGCCAAATGGTATCTCCGCGCCGCTGACCAGGGACATCCCGGCGCCCAGTATGAGATCGGCAACTGTTATGCCTTTGGCGAAGGCGTTACCGAAAATGCCTACGAAGCCTTCTTCTGGTATTCCCTGGCTGCCGCCAACGGCGAAACCGACGCCGAACAGGCCCGTGGACTGCTTTCCTCGATGTTCACCCCCCAGGATATCGACAATCTGCTCCTCCGGGCGGAATCTTGGTACAGCCAACACTATTCTGAATGATTCCCTGAACCACGCGGACCAGATGCCTGGTCCCGCTTGGGAAGACATTAACACCGGCGCGCCTGCCGGTGTTTTTTTGTCTGAACGCAAGGTGAACTGAATTCGATTTTCCGACTCTCCGCCCTGAGCCCCTGCCCCTCCGCCCCCTGTTCGCCTCCCGCACACTTCCCGCCTGAGATATGGGAAGTGTGCGGGAGGCGAAGGGGAGGTGAATGGGAAGTGTGATAAGGGCGATACACCCATTTTCCGGCGATAAAGTCCGTAACCTGGTTACGCGCGCGAACAGCTTTGCTATTGACAATTTGCCGCAGTTTTGAGATTGGTGCTCCAAACCTACAAGAAGGAAAACGTGATGAGCAAGAAAGAACGCACGGCGATAGAGCCGACGCGCGCTGATAACTACGCGGAGTGGTATCAGCAGGTGATCAGGGCAGCCGACCTGGCTGAAAACAGCGAGGTGCGCGGCTGCATGGTGATCAAGCCCTGGGGCTACGCGATCTGGGAAAACATCCAGAAGTTTCTGGACGAAATGTTCCGGGAAACGGGACACCGCAATGCCTATTTTCCGATCTTCATTCCCAAGAGTTATTTTGAAAAGGAAGCCGAGCACGTGGAAGGCTTTGCCAAAGAGTGCGCGGTGGTTACCCACAGCCGGTTGGAAGACGACGGCAAAGGCGGCTTGAAGCCAGCCGGAGAGCTCGCGGAGCCTTATATCGTTCGTCCCACCAGCGAAACGATCATTGGCGCTTCCTTCGCCAAATGGGTCAATTCCTACCGCGATCTGCCTCTGCTGATCAACCAGTGGGCAAACATCGTGCGCTGGGAAATGCGCACCCGCCTCTTTCTGCGCACAACGGAATTTCTCTGGCAGGAAGGCCACACCGTGCATGAATCCGAAGCTGAAGCGATGGACGAGACCCTTAAGATGCTGGATGTTTATGCCAAATTCGCGCAGGATTATCTGGCCATTCCGGTGATCAAGGGCGAAAAAACCGAAGGCGAGAAGTTTCCCGGCGCTGTGAACACCTATTGCATCGAAGCCATGATGCAGGACCGGAAAGCCCTGCAATCCGGCACGTCCCACTTTCTGGGGCAGAATTTCGCCCAAGCCTCAAACATCCGTTTTCAAAACAGGGAGGGCGAATTCCAGCACGCCTGGACAACCTCCTGGGGCGTGTCCACCCGGCTGATCGGTGCTTTGATCATGGCCCACAGCGATGACAACGGCCTGGTGCTGCCACCCAAGATCGCCCCTTCACACATCGCCATCATCCCCATCTACCGGGATGAAGAGGAACACGCCGCCGTGATGGCCCTGGCCAGCAGCATCAACGAAGCTTTCAAGCATACAGATTTTGAAGGAGTGCGGGTTTACACCGAACTCGACGACCGCGAACTCACTTCCAGCGAGCGCAACTGGCACTGGATCAAGAAAGGGATCCCGCTGCGGATCGAGATCGGACCCCGTGATGTGGCCTCCAACACTGTCATGGTGGCCCGCCGCGACCAGGGACCCCGCGAAAAGCAATCCGTGGCCGTGGAAAATGTGGTAGAATACTGTCTGCAAGCGCTCAGCACCATGCAGCGGAACATTTTGGAACGAGCCCTGCGCTTCCGCGAGGAAAACACCGTCAGCATCGACGGCAAGGACGCCTTTTACGCCTGGTTCACCCCGAAAAACAGCGCGCAGCCTGAGATCCACGGCGGCTTCGCCCTGGCCCACTGGTGCGGAAACAGCGCTTGCGAGGAAAAGATCAAGGATGACCTGAAGGTAACGATCCGCTGCATTCCCTTCGACACCGAGCCGGAAACCGGCAACTGCGTCTGCTGCGGTGAGCCTTCCGAACGCCGGGTGATCTTTGCCAAGTCCTATTAAGATGCACAAAAGCGCCATCATCACCATCGGCAACGAGATCCTGCTGGGCAAGACCCTCAACACCAATCTGGCCTGGCTGGCCGGCGAACTTGCCCTGCTGGGCCTGCCGGTGGAGTTTTCCCTCACGGTGAAAGACGAGCCAGAGGCCATCCGCCAGGCCCTCCAACAAGCTTGGGGAAGCTGCGACGTCGTTGTCACCACCGGCGGTTTGGGTCCCACGAATGACGATATCACCAAGCGCGAGATCGCCGCTTTCTTTGGGGCCGAACTGCGTTTCGATCCTGAAATCTGGGACAAGGTGCAACAGCTTTTCGCGGCCAGAAACCTGGCCACACCGCAGATCAACCGCAACCAGGCCCTGGTGCCGGAAGGTTTCACGGCCCTCCCCAATTTGCGGGGAACAGCGCCGGGACTCTTCCATGAACAGAGCGAAAAGAGCTTTTTCGCCTTTGCCGGCGTACCGCTGGAAATGAGGCATGTCTTTTCGACCCAGGCCAAACCGTTGTTGAGACAAAAATACGGCAGTGCAGAGGCCATCCACCAGGAAACCCTGCACACCTTCGGCATCTCCGAATCAGCTTTGGCAGAGCTTTTATCGGGCTTCGCGCCGCTGGCTGAAGTCAGCATGGCCTGGCTGCCCCAGACCGGCCGGGTGGACCTGAGATTTTACGGTGGCGACCTGAGCAAGGTAACGGCAAGCGCGGACAATTGCCTCAGGCTGGTTGGCGAACACGTTTGGGGCCGCAACGCAGATACGCCCGTGAGTGTTCTACACGGTCTGCTCCGGCTTCACAAGCTCACCCTTACCGCCGCGGAATCCTGCACCGGAGGCCTGTTGCAGAAAATGGTGACCGATCAGGCCGGGGCGTCCGATGTTTTCCTTGGTGGCGTGATCAGCTACTCCAACGCACTCAAGCAGAGCCTGCTGCGGGTGAAGCCTGAAACCCTGGCCGAAAACGGCGCGGTGAGCGAAACCTGCGCCCGGGAAATGGCTGAGGGAATAAAACACTTGACAGAATCCCAAACCGCCATTTCCATAACCGGAGTGGCTGGTCCGGATGGTGGCACCCCCCAAAAGCCGGTCGGGACCGTTTGTTTTGGTTTTTCAGTTTTAAACAGGGCGTGGAGCCTGACCCAAACCTTCAACGGAGACCGGGAATCCATCCGGCACAAGGCAGCGGAATTCGCTCTGCTTCACCTGATCAAACATTTGCAAGGAACCAGGATTTGAAAGTTCTGATCATCGGCAGCGGCGGCCGCGAACACGCGCTGGCCGCGGCCTTGGCCAAAGATAGTCACGATATATCCGTCGCCCCGGGCAACGCCGGGATCGCGCGGGAGTTTGACTGCCTTCCCCTTCACTCGATCAACGAGGTGCTGGATTGGTGTAAAGAGGCCCAGCCCTCATTTGTGCTGTTTGGGCCCGAGCAACCTCTTGCCGCGGGTTGGGCGGATATTCTGGAAGAAGCGGGGATTCCCTGCGTGGGACCCGGCCAGGCTGCCGCCAGGATCGAGAGCAGCAAGATCTTCGCCAAGGACCTGATGGCCAGACACCACATCCCAACCGCTTCCTGCCGCTGTTTCGCCAATCCCGGCGCAGCCCGGGAATACATCACGGGCAAACAGAAATTTCCATTGGTGATCAAGGCGGACGGCCTGGCAGCGGGAAAAGGGGTGACCGTCGCGCAGACAAAAGAAGAGGCTGTGCAAGCTTTGGCGGCTTTTGACAGCAGAATCGTGGTGGAGGAGTTTCTCAAAGGTTGGGAAGTGTCGCTGTTCGCGGTGACCGACGGCGAAAGCTTCAAGACCACCCTGTTCGCGCAGGACCACAAACAACTGCTGGACGGCGATGCCGGGCCAAACACAGGCGGAATGGGAGCATATTGCCCGGTAAGCGAAGCGGAACCCTACCGCGCGCGGATCGAGGATACCATTGTCGGCCCCATTCTTAAAGCCATGCGGGATGAGGGCTGCACTTACCGTGGCTTTCTCTACTGCGGGTTGATGATCACATCCGAGGGACCCAAGGTGCTGGAATTCAACTGCCGCCTGGGCGATCCCGAAACCCAAGCCCTTCTACCCTTGCTGAAAACATCTTTTACCAAGGTTTGCCAAGCCGTTCTCACGAACCGGGTGAATGATCTGAACTTGGTTTGGAGCGGACAGAGCAGCGTGTGCGTCGTGCTGGCCTCAAAAGGCTATCCCGGCAGCTATCAGAAAGGTTTTCCCATCTCTTTACCCCAAAACCTTAACAGCCTCGCGCGTTTCAACGGTGTCGATTCCTCCTCTGCCGGACTGGTCACATCCGGGGGCAGGGTGATGGCGTTGGTGGGTTTGGGGACCGACGTGGCGGAAGCGCGCCGCGAAGTTTATCAGGACATCGAAACAGTCAACTTTGAAGGCAAACAATACCGTGGGGACATAGCCCTGCGCGAGAACGTTCTCTAAGGATGGAGAGTACATGAAATTTTACCTTGTCTTGGCCTTGCTGCTGCTTCCCCTGGTTTTTTTGGGAGCGCAGGTAAGCGTCGTCAGCCAGTCCGCCGACGAATTGGTCCTGGAATTCAACCTGCCGGAGTACAAGATCGGCCGTCAGAGCCTGAACGGGGTGACTTGGGACAGGATCGAAACCGACTCGGGCAACGTGCACGCCGTGGAGGGGTTTCCAGAGCTGAGAGCATTCGGCGAAGCCATAGCCATACCCATCGACGGAGACATCTCGGTGCAGGTTCTGAACGTGAAAAGCAGCATAATTAAAAACGTCAGCCTCAAATCCGTAGCCAGGATGACCGTGGTGAACGAAGAGGTTGAGTACGAGCATTTTCAGGATCCCAGGGCCTACCGGAGCGCGCAGCTCTACCCGGCCAGCATCACCAGCGCCGGGGAAAGCGCGTTTGTGGGGGACCGCAGATTCGTGCCGCTGCAGATCTTTCCCTTCCAATACCGCGCCACAACCAAAGAATTGGTTGTGAACACCAGTTTCACCATCCGGGTCCAGATCTTTGGCAGCAAATCCTCCACTCCAAACTGGCAGATGAGCGAAAATCCGGTCGATCAGGCTGGAGACGCCTTTTTCCTGAACAACGCGAGTTCCCAAAGCTGGCGCCTGCCCAAGAAGCGCGACAACAGCCACGCATCGCCCAAGAATGGAACCTCGCAGGTTAACGCCGTGCAGTTGGTGGCGAACCAGGAAGGCATCTACAAGATCACCTTTGAGGATCTCAACGACTTCATTCTGATGATGTCTGATTCCCTGGATGTAGAGATGGCCTGGCTGCCAGATACAGTGGACCCCCGTTTGCTTGAACTGACCGATGAGTACGGCTCCATCCCCATTCATTTTGAGGGCGAAGCCGACGGCAGCTTCGATCCCGGCGATTTCTTCGAGTTTTTCGGAGACAGGCATTATGGCGATGAAGGCTATCAGGACGATTATACCGATGAAAACGTGTACAGCCTCTATTACAAAGGCACCCTGGGCGCCCGGATGGCGGTGGAGAACGGCGGACTGATCGTTTCCAACGCCGCTCAGTACATCATTCCCGACGCTTATGAGCATACTGTGCACATAGAACAGCAGCTGGTTGCGGACAAACTCGGCAACTCCTGGACCTCGGCCAATCCCAATTTTTACCGCGAAGACATCTGGTTTTGGAGAAAAATAAACGCCCCGGACCTGGACATAATCCCCTTTGAACTCCAGTATCCCAAGGACAGCACCGTGCGCACAGCACAGGTGAAAGTTTCTTTGTACGGCCTCACCTACGCGGCGGCCGTGCCTCCCGGTCAGTATGACCACAACGCCACCGTGAGGATAAACGAGGCCATGATCAACACCCACAACTGGGTGGGGCAACGGGAACAGATCTTCGAAAACGCCGGTCCTGTGGCAAACTCCTATTTCCGCCACGGCACCAACCACATGTATATCAGTCTGGCGGGCAATACGGTTTCCGGCGACCGGGAGCAGGTGCTGTTCGACTATCTGGAACTGAAGTACTGGCGGGAATACAGGACCAGTGAGGACAAAATCAAGTTCACAAAACCCTCCAACCGTCCAGCCGGTCTGTATCAGTTCGAGATCGGCGGTTTCAGTACCAATGAAGTTTCAGTGTACAAGATCGGATCCAGCATATTCAATAATTGCCAGATAGAACCGTTCAGCGTGGACGGCTTCGCGCCCTGGACAGTTTCCGTGCAGGACAGCGTTTCCTCCACCGAAGTTGAGTATTACGCCGTGTCTGAAACGCAAAAGCTATCACCAGTGGAAATGCGGCTGGACCTTCCTTCCTCCTGGCGCAATCCGGACAACGCAGCCAATGTGATCGTGGTGGGCAGACGGGACTTCGTTTTTTCGGAAGGCGGCGACCTGCTGGCCAGCGTTTGGGAATCCGAGGGACACACGGTTGCCAGAGTGGATTACCAGGATATCTTTGACGAATTCAACCATGGCATCCGCTCCGCTGAAAGCCTGAAAGAGATGTTCAGCTATGCCTACAACAACTGGGGCTCGCCGCAGCTGAGCCACGTGGTGCTGTTGGGCGAGGGTGTGGACGATGAAAGGGACAGCAGTCCAGCGCGCGTTTACACTCTGGTGCCCGTGAAAAAAACCTGGACCAACGAACACGGCGCCACCGCCAGTGATGGCTGGTACGCCACGATCGTGGGTACCGATGTGGTGCCGGACATCGCCGTGGGCCGGATCAATGCATGGAAACCGGAGCAGGTGCTGGACTATGCGCAAAAAGCATTCAACTACCGCAACAATCTGCTCACCAACAGGCTCTGGAACAGCCACGTGACCATCACTTCGGGCGGCAAGATCACAGACGAGGACGACCTTTTCGCCCAGCAATCCGAAACCATCAGGCGCCGCAACATACCTCAGGATTACCGCGCAACGAGGGTTTACACTTCAACTCAGACAGTAAGCAACGAGTACTTTGGCGTTACCTTTGACCTAAAGGACGCCATCAATTCCGGCACCCAGTACCTGCATTTCATAGGCCACGGCGGCGGACGTATCTGGGCGGACTACAACCTCTTCAACTTCAATGACGTGGCCACCCTGAACAACCAAACCTATCCCATCGTGGTAAGTTTGGCCTGCTATGCCTCTTCCTTCGACACCAACGGCATCGCGAGCATCGGCGAGGCCCTGGTTATGCAGCCCAACAAGGGGGCGATCGTGACCTTGGGCTTCAGTGGCCTTGGGTATATGTTTCAGGACCTGGATTGGGGACTGGCGCTAACGGAAGCCATTTACAAACATGACTTCAACACCTTTGGCGAAGCTTACCAATTCGCCCTCACCAGATTCTATGCCACCACCACGCTTTCCGCGGCCCGCTATGCGCTCACAAACGCCGCCGCCCTGTTGGGCGACCCGCTGATCAAGACCACCAAACCCCTTGGAAATATCCCGGTCCAGGCAGACAAATATGTGGCCATGCCTGGCGACACCTTGTTCGTGACCGCACAATTCCCTCCAGACGTTACCGCGGCAAGATTGTACATTATGAACGGCAACGAGGTTGAGGTCAACATCCCCTACGATCTGCCGGTGATAAACGGAAATTACAATGCTTCTTACATTATCCCCGCAGACGTCGATCCACCCTACGGCCGGGAAATCCATGTGGCGGGATATTCACCCGCCCGGGAGTATGTGGGTAAAAGCGGATTTGGCGTGGGACGGGCCGCTTTGACGCATCACTCCATCCTTCCTGCCAATCCTACCTGGAACGATTCGGTGCGATTCGTGTCCAGGGTGTTCAGCAACGAAGACATCGTCTCGCTGGTCTGCAAAGCCAGAACCGATAGTGCCGGCACCAACAGCAACTGGGTGACCCTGCCGATGGAAACTTATCCTGAGGTCGAAGACGGATATATCACCACAGGATACATGAGCCGGCAGGACACCGGAGAGGAAATCGCCTTCAAATATTTGATCACCACCACCAGTGGCACTTACGAGTCGTTCATAAACCACTATGTAACACGGGGACCCGATCTCTCCACCATTGACATCAAGCTGGAGTGCACTGAGGCTGGACGTTTCATCAAAGTGCTGGTAAAGAACGGCGGTAATGCCGCTTCCACCACCACCGACCTGCGGCTGTACGTAACGCCTGTTTCCGGAACCCAGACCCTCTTCTCCACCCAGGACTTACCGCCTCTGGCAGTAAATGAGGAACGCTGGGAAAGCATCTCGCTGGACGGCCTGCCCCAAGGAAACCTGATCTTTCAGGCCAGGGTAAACTCCTCCTGGGTCTTCCCGGAATGGCACGGCCCCGACATCCCCCAGATCTTCACTGATAACTTCGACATCAACAACACCATAACCCTGGCCACTGATTTCAACTATTATTCGGCAGATGCATCAGGAGCTTTGTTCAGCAGCCTGGACGGCAATGTGAGCTGCGAGATCCCGACCAACCTGGTGCCTGCCGGTCAAAGCGCTGTGTTCTACATCAACAGCGTGGGTGTGCATGAAGCCCAAAACCAGCCCGATATCTCACCGATCAAACTGCTCTCGTTCGACAGCGTTACCACCTCTTTGCCGTCCAACGCCTACGAGATCCGGACCATGGACCCCGCTCTGGTGGATTCGACCGATACCTTTGTGAACAACAAGCAGATCAAGTTGAGTTTTTTCTATAGCGAGGATGACGACGAAACTCAAAGCCTGGAAGGCGAAAACTCATACAAGATCTACCGCTGGGAAAACTTGGGCAACAAGTGGATCCTGCAGGGGGGAAATGTTTCCAGCAGCGAGAACAAGGTTGTGTTTGAGGTAAAGCGGCAGGGGATATACACGATCTACAGAAACCGTGACAGGATCCGCCCCTCCATCGATGTGAATGTGCAGGACCAGGAATTCACTGTGGGAGGCTATATCTCAGCCACGGGGACTTTCTCTCTGGTGCTGAGCGACGCCAACGGCATCGACCTCTTTGACAACACCATCAGACTGTATCTGAACGGCGGCCAGGTGCCTGATACCGATTATGTTACCACCATCAACACGGACAACGTGAACCGCATACCGATCAAGTATCAGCTGAACCTCAGCCAAGGTACCTACAGTTTGGTTCTTGACTGCAAGGATGTGAACGGAAACTACAACACCCGTGAGATCCAGTTTGTGGTGAATGAAACCTTCGACCTGAAAAACGTTGCCAACTACCCCAACCCCATCATGGGCCGGGCGATAGACCCCAAAAACGATGGCCGGACCCGCTTCACCTATGTGCTCACCGATGACGCTGACGAAGTGACCATCAAGGTCTACACCGTTTCCGGCAGACTGGTGAAAACTTTCTCCAACCTGCCCACTGGAGTGGGTTACCATGAATACCCGCGCACAGTTTATGGCTGGGATTGCAAGGACGATCAGGGTTTTTATC
Organism: Candidatus Cloacimonadota bacterium; assembly: GCA_020532085.1. Classification (NCBI taxonomy): domain Bacteria; kingdom Pseudomonadati; phylum Candidatus Cloacimonadota; species Candidatus Cloacimonadota bacterium. Next base: position 23,801 of record JAJBAV010000015.1, read on the forward strand.
TGGCCAATGGAACCTATTTCTACCGGCTCACTGCCAAAAAAGGCAACAAAAAGATCGAAAAAACGATCAAAATGGCGATACTCAAATAGAGGTTAAACCATGAAGAAAACTGTCCTCACCATATTGATGGCCCTGCTCGCTGCAGCCTCTCTCACGGCGGGAAGGTACGCGGGTGATTTCATGATGATCGGCGCGGGAGTCCGCTCCCTGGGCATGGGCGGGGCGTTTGCCGCCCTGGCAGATGACGGATCGGCCATGTATTGGAATCCTGCGGGACTATCCCAGATCCGTAAGTCTGAAATCTCCGCTATGCACGCTTTCCTCTACAACGGACTGGCTTCCTACGATCACATCACCTACTGCCAGCCCCTGCCCAGCGATGTGACCATCGGACTGAATGTTACCCGTTTGACAGTGACCGACATCCCCGTTTTTGCCGAATCATACCTGATCGGCACCAATGTGGACGAACGGATCAACAACAGCGCTTATCAGCTACCGGGGATCCCAGACGGAGAATTCAACAGCACTGACGATCTATATCAATTCGCCTTCTCCAAGCATCTACACTATGATCTGAGCCTGGGCTGGATGTTCTTCGACATTCCCCTGGACCTACACGCGGGCGCCAACGTTAAGTTCATCAAACGCAACATACTGCAAAACCAGGGCAGCGGCACCGGCATCGATTTCGGTTTCAAGCTGAGAACCGACCTGGACGTTCTGTTCGACTGGGAAGCCTTGGGCAAATTCGATTTTGGGCTGAACTTCCAGGATATAGCCGGTACGGACATCAGCTGGGACACGTACTCTGAACATAAGGATGAAGTGCTGTTCAACACCAAACTGGGAGTGGCAGTATCCCAACCTATCACTGCCCTGGATTCAGAGGTCATCCTGGCCTATGACTATGACTACGTTTACGATGGCTGCAGCCATTACGGGGTCCAGTGGTCTTACAAGAACATCGGCGCTCTGAGAGCAGGTTATTATGACAAGAATTTCACCTGCGGTGCCTCGGTCAATCTGTATGGCGTCGGAGTTGATTATGCCCTGGTGACCAATCCGGTCGGAATCACAAACCGGATCGGGTTGCGAGTGAATTTCTAAAGGGAGCTAAGCATGAAAAAGTTTTTACTGATCTCAATGCTGGCAGTGATCCTGCTGCTGGGTGCCTGCGCGGGAACGGATGAGGGCGATGAAGACACTACCCCACCCATCCCACCGGTCCTCACACCTCATCACGGAGACACTGGCGATCCGCCTGTCGTTTACGAAGGCCAGACCATTTACATCAACGACGAGAACAACGGAATAGATACAGTTCCTGACGGTGATTGGATCCGCGTGAGTTGGGAACCTTTCAAAGACACCGACTTAAGCCACGTAAAGATCTGGCGCTACAGCAATTTTGAGACTGAACCTGTTTTGATCGACTCCATCTCAGCCACGCAAGACTACTATTTGGACACTGACAACCAGCTTACTGAAAGGGTATGGTACTCATATTACGTCGATTTGGTCGATCTGGCCGGCAACGAATCCCGATCTGACACCACATCCTACGCCCTGCTTTCCAAAAGCTTGCTGCTCTCACCCGAGAATGGAGCTACGATCGCACCTCTGTCCAATCCTCTTGACTCTCGCTTCAAGTGGAACCGCAGTGGCACAGCAGGCAAATTCAGATTGCTACTCATGGACGAAAGTTACAATTACGTCTGGCATCAGGATTTGTATGTGGCGCTTGAAGTTGATCCCCTTGTCATAAGCATGCCTGTTAACTTGGCCTCAGAGTATTCCGGCCAGACCCTGCGCTGGAGAGTGGATTCCTTTGATTGGGACCAGGAAATGCAGGCCTACATGGGTTCAGAATCCTTCGAGCGCATCGTTCACATCCAATGACAGCCAGGCCTAAGCTAATGAGATTCAAGTCCCTAAAGGCCAGGCTGGAGTTTGCTGCCGTTACCCGGGGGAAAATTTGTCTTGACGTAATTCGAGAATCGGGAAAAATAACGTAAACTGGAAAAATGAGGATATGTTGAAAAAGCTCCTGCTATCTATGATCATACTGGCCGCATCGCTTCTTTTGGTTGCGCAGACCGGCAATTCAGCTGCCACCATGAGCAGTAGTTCCGCCTATAGCTATGACGGCAGCCGCAGCGGCGTGGAAAAGCTCAAAATGAATGTGTACATTCTCGGACGAGTGAGCAAACCCGGCCTGTACCTGGTGCCTGACGATACCGATTTTCTTACCCTGCTGGCCCTCGCGGGAGGCCCGTTGGAAGACGCGAAACTATCCAAGATTACCATCACGAGAAAGGGATCGCCGGTATCTGAAATCGAAACCAACCTCCCGGACAGTTTGTCTGCAGACGGGGATTCTCTCATGGCTGTTCAGACAAATATTCCCGCAGGAACAGGCAGCGCGGTCACAGTTGCCGATCCAGACAAAGAAGTACCCACTTCGGATGGCGAGATCATCACTATCAATTTTCGAAAGTACTTGGAAACCGGTAACGTTTATCATCTCAAAACGGTCAAAGACCTGGGACAAGCATCAACCATCCCGCTGCAGCTGCAGCCGGGAGACACGGTCATGGTGGGTGGGGAGATCTGGTACTGGTTCGGCAAGGTTGCGGACATCTTGTCCAAGGCGGCCATTGCCTTAAGCGTCTACAACCTCATTACCAATCTGTAACCAGGGGTCAGCTATGGATCAAAACAACCAACCCAGCTCAGTTCCGCAGCCAGAAGAGATCAAGATCAGCGATTATTTGCGGATCTTGCTGCAATACCGCTACCTGATCATCCTCATTTTTGTGATCGTGCTCGCCGGCACAATTATCTACACTCTCCGCCAGCCCCGCATCTATTCTGCCTCTGGCAGGATCCTGATGGAAAACCAGAACTCCGGCGCGGACATCCTGCTGCTTACCAATCAGGGTGGCAGCAAGAACAGCATCAACAACCAGATCGAGTTGATGCGCAGCAAACCGATCCTGAATGCCGCCTACGAGATCATGAAAAAGAACCCGGACTGGGAATCTTATCCGATCAGCGGTTCAGCCTATCCGGCCGGCAGCCTGCGCAGGGTTCAGATAGAATCGAAACGCGATACAGACATCCTCAACCTCTCTTTTGAATCCACGAACCGGGGAGAAGCCATGGCGGCGGTGAACGCCATCGCCGACGCGGTGCAGCAGCAAAACACCCAGATGGCCAGGCTGGAATTCACCACCATCCGCGAGTTTCTGGGCGAGCAACTGGACCTTATCTCTCGCCGCCTCCAGATTTCTGAAGATGATCTGCGAGCGTTTAAAAACGAAAACAAGCTGATCGAGATCTCTGAAACCACCAAGAAATGGATCGAACAATCCTCAGAAGTGGAGTCTGAATACGAGGCCACGCTCACCGACCAGGCAGTGAAGGCCAAGACCTTGGACGTGCTGCGCAAACAATTGCAAGACCAGGATTCTTTGCTGGTGGAGGTGGAAAATGTACTGCAAGCGCCTTACATAGAGGAATTACGCAAGCAGATCACCGATACCCAAGCCACCATAGCCCGGCTCAGAACGAACGAAAACTATTCTGAAAACCACCCTCAGATGAAGCTCCTGCAGGAAGAGCTGGCCAAAACGAAAAACACTCTCGACACCGAGATCCAGAAATTCATCGCCATCTCCCTGAGCCAGGACCCCCTGTCCGTGCGCAATGACGTGCTGATGAAAATTGTCCAGGCGGAAGTTGAATTGGAGATGGCCCGGACGATGGTGAACGGCTTGGAGCAGACCAAAGCCATTTACGATGATCGCCTGATCACCTTGCCGGACAAAGAGTTGGAATACGCCCGCCTGTTGCGGAGCATGACCCTGGATGAAAAGATCTACGGCATCATGATGGAAAAATATGAGGATGCCCGCATCGCTGAACAAGCCAAGATCGGTAACATTCGTGTTCTGGATTATGCCGAAATGCCGGGCGCTCCGATCAAACCGCGCGTGTCGATGAACATGCTGGTGGGACTCATTCTCGGCCTCGGCCTCGGCATTGGCGCCGCCTTCCTGGTTCATTCCCTGGATACCAAGCTCCGCACTCTGGAAGACATGGAAAACTACGTCCGCCTTCCCATCATGGGCACCATTCCCATCATCCAAGAATCGGAATCCCGGATCATGGAATTCAACAACATGATCGAGCAGGCCGAAGGCGAAAACAAGGAACAGCTTAGCAAATCGCTCCATTTCGTGATGATGCAGTTGGTCTCGCACTACGCGCCAAAATCGCCCATCGCCGAATCCTACCGTACCCTCCGTACCAACATCCTGGCCAAGAAGCCCGCCGGCAGCACCACTCTACTAGTCACTTCCTCCGGTCCCAAGGAGGGTAAATCCACCACGATCGTGAACCTGGCCATTACCCTGTCTCAGATGAACGCCAAGGTGATCCTGGTCGACATGGACATGCGCCGTCCCATGATCCACAGCAAGTTCGGGGTGGAAAAAGAAAACGGCCTCAGCGATTATCTGATCGATAACGACGTTCCTCTCGAACAAGTGGTCAAGGCCTCCGGCATCCCAAACCTGGATGTGATCACCAGCGGTTTCATTCCGCCCAACCCCTCTGAACTGATCTCTTCATCTCAGACCGACAAACTGATCGAAGATCTTAGGGCCCGCTACGATTTCATTCTTTTTGACACACCGCCCATCATTGCCGTCACGGACGCCCTCATTCTGACCAAGAAAGTTGACCTCACTTTCATCGTGGTCCGCTGCGGCTTCACCGAGAAAGGCATCATCAAGCGCACCAAGGAACTAATGGAAAACATCGACGCCACCATCGACGGCATCATCGTCAACGGCGTCTACGTCCAGAAGTATTACAGTAAACAGAACTACTACTACTATTACTACTACTATTACTATTACTATGGAGAAGATGTTCCCCAGAAACAGAAAAAAAGCGCAGCTCGCTTCCTACGCAAAAATAAATCTGTTTCTTGAGGTCCTCGGGAAGCTCCCCGACAACTATCATGAGATCGAGACACTGCTCTGCAGTGTCTCGCTCTGTGATACGCTCAAATATGTTTTGACAAAAAGGCCGGGTGTAAAATTGTGGTCTAACTTGCCTGAAATGGCTGTAGAAAGCAACTTGGTCTTCAAAGTGGCGCAGTATCTGCTGAACGAGTTCAAGCCGGAAACGGGAGTTGACATCCACTTGGAGAAAAGGATCCCCATTGCAGCCGGATTGGGCGGTGGAAGCAGCAATGCTGCTGTCACCCTGCTAGCCCTGAACGATCTCTGGGGATTGAAGTTGACCCGTGCCGAAAAGGAACTCATCGCCGCGCGTTTTGGCAGCGACATTCCCTTTTTTTTGCATGGCGGCACTGCCTGGGCCACCCACCGGGGCGAAATGATCGAGCCGCGGCCGGACCTCCAGCTGGAGCTCCTGCTGGTGAATCCGGGAATCCGAATTTCCAGCGCGGAAGCCTATGCCTTGGTCCCTGCCGAAACCAGCGGAGACAGAAGACGTCTGGAGCAGCCTAATGGCCACAACTGGCTGTTCAACAGGCTGGAACCCGGCATCCGGCAAGCTTACCCAGCGGTGGACCGGGTGTTGCGCGATTTGACAGACGCAGGTGCCGCCGCCGCGATCATGAGTGGAAGTGGCTCCACCTGCCTGGGAGTTTTTGAGGATGCCGCGAAGATGCGGGCCTGCCAGCGACATTTTGACCGGATAGGTTACTGGACACAAATAGTAAGGACGATATCTAAGAAAGAGTACGAAAGTGAACTCGAAGCTTAAACTGTTCACAGGAAAAGCCAACCGGCCCCTGGCCGAGGAGGTGGCACGCTTTGCCGGGGTGCCCTTGGCTGATATTGATCTGTTCAAATTTGCCAATGATGAGTCCTTCGTAAAGATCAACGACAACGTTCGGGGCGCAGACGTGTTCATCATCCAGCCTACCTGCCGGCCGGTTAATGACAACCTGGTGGACCTCCTGATCATGATCGATGCCCTGAAACGCGCTTCCGCCCAAAGGATCAACTGCGTGATACCCTACTACGCTTATGCCCGTTCGGACAAAAAGGACCAGCCCCGGGTGCCCATCACGGCCAAACTGGTGGCTGACCTGCTCACGGTGGCTGGAGCCGACAGGGTCATCACAGTGGACCTGCACGCGGAGCAGATCCAGGGATTTTTCAACATCCCGGTCGACCATCTTTACTCCATCCCAACTTTCGCCCGCTATTTCCAAAGCATGGAGATAGACAATGCAGTGGTCATATCCCCGGATTCCGGGGGTGCCAACCGCGCCCGTGCCTTGGCCAAGAGACTCAACTGCGGCTTGGCCATAGGCGATAAGCGCCGCACGGGAAATGACGATCAAGCCATTCTGTTGAACATAATTGGAGATGTGGCCGGAAAAACGGCCATCCTCTTCGATGACATCATCGATACCGGCGGCAGCCTGATGAAGATCGCCGACGTGCTGAAGAATTACGAAGTGAAAAAGATCTACGCCGCCTGCACTCACGGCGTGCTTTCCGGAAAGGCAGTTCAAAACATTGAAAACTCGCCGCTGGAAAAACTCTTTGTCACCAACACCATCCCCCTTTCCGCGGAAGCGACCAACTGCTCCAAGATCGTGCAGCTGTCCATAGCGGAAATGCTGGCCATAGCCATCAAGAAAATACATATAGAGGAATCTCTCAGTATTCTGTTTAAATAGATATTGAGAATGGAGGAATAAGTGATATTTACTCTCGAAGCCCAACCCAAGCAAACCAGCAAGAAAAGCGAACTAAACGCCCTGCGCCGTCAGGGAATGATCCCCGCGGTGCTGTACGGAAAGTCGGTTGAATCAACACCGATCGCGATTGATCGCGGCAAGTTTCAGCAGTGCTACAAGAAAAGCTTCAATGAGCTGGCCTTTTACGAGATAGTCCTGAATGGTACCAAATACCATACCATCCTCAAGGACAAACTCATCCACCCTGTCACCCGTAACATCCTGCACATCGATTTCATGGTGGTGGAAGAATCCGCGCAAATGGAATTCGAAGTCCCCATCCAGTTCGTGGGCGAAGCAGTGGGAACCAAGGAAGGCGGTTTTGTGGATGTGATCCAAAGATCGGTGAAAATCACCTGCCGGGCCAAAGACATTCCGGAAGAGATCAGTTTGGACATCTCCGCGCTCAAGGTAGGAGACGCCCTCCACATCAAGGATCTTCCCGCCGGCAACTGGCAATACAAAGACCACTCCGACATCACGCTGGTGGTGGTGCATGCCAAGAAAACCGAGGAAGCACCCGCTGCCGCTGAAGCTCCCGCTGCCGAGGAGCCCAAACCTGAACAATGAAGCTGATTCTGGGATTGGGGAATATCGGCCGGGAATATGAACTGTCCCGCCATAACGCCGGTTTCCTCTGTCTCGAGCTTTGGGCCGGGCAACACAGCATGAGTTTCAAGCATGGCCGGCACTTCGATTTTCTCCGCCACCGCGGCGCCTGCCTGATCAAACCCAACACTTACATGAACAGGTCTGGCCAAGCCCTCGCGGCAGCTCGCGGCAAATGGAAGGTCTCCGAGGCCCTGGTGATCCACGACGACATCGAACTGCCCCTGGCCAGTCTGCGGGTCCGGAATGGCGGTGGGGATGGCGGCCACAACGGCATGGGATCTTTGCTGGAAATCCTTCCAGCTGAAGACCTAAAACGGATCCGGGTGGGGATCGGCCGCGATGGCTCCAACCCCAGGGATTACGTTTTGGACAGCTTTTCCCCAGCGGAGCTGCAACTGTTGCAACCCACTCTGGCAAAGGTTTGTGAACTAATTGACATCTATATAAGCGGCGATTTCAACTCAGTGTTGAACGCCTACAGCATCTGGAAAAAATCCTGTTCCGGGGAGCCAAACCCCGGAAACAATGGTCCAAAGGAGAAAGACAATGGTAAAGAACTATGAACTTATGGTGATCATCTCACCTAAGCTCAGCGATGAGGAAGCCGCCGCCCTGAACGAAAGCATCCTCAACCTCGCCAAGGAACAAAACGGAGAAATCGTGAAAACCGACCTCTGGGGCAAGCGCATGCTGGCCTATCCCATCAACAAAAACACTGAGGCCCACTACTTTGTGAATTACCTCAGCATGGACGCTGCCGGTGTGAAAGGCATCAAGCAGCAACTGAACATCAATGAGCAGGTGCTCCGGCACATGTTCATCGTCAAGGAACAATAGGAGGAAAAATGGCAGATCTGAAAGTACCCCGGCTGAACAGAGTGCTCATCGCCGGCCGCATCACCAAAGAACTTGAGTTAAAGTACACCCCCAAGGGAAGCCCGGTTGTGAATTTCTCGGTGGCCATGGACAAGCGTTTCAAAGACGAATCCGATCAATGGCAATCAGTGCCGGTTTATGTGGATGTGGTGGCTTGGAACCAAACGGCCGAGAACCTCTGCAAGCAAGCCCACAAAGGCACCGCCGTTTTGGTGGAGGGAAAGATCGACGTAAGGTCTTATGTGGACCAGAACAACGTTAACCGCAAGGTTTTCGAGATCATCGCGGACTTTGTCCAAACCCTTGAGTGGAAGCCCAGGGAAGAGGGTGGAGACACACCACCTCCGCATGAAGAACCGCCTCATGCCGGCAGCGACGCCACCAACGACGACGTACCATTTTGATTTGGAGTAGAGAATGAACCTGACCGACAGAAAAAAGAAATTCACCCGCAAGAAATACTGCCGCTTCTGTGCCAATAAAGAGCTTGTGATAGATTACAAGAACCTGGACACTCTGCGCCAATTCATTTCCGATGTGGGCAAGATAGATCCCGCCCGCATGACCGGAACCTGTGCCAAGCACCAAAGGAAGCTTACCACCGAGATCAAGCGCGCCCGCCAAATGGCGCTGCTTCCCTTCGTGATCGAATAGTGCCCGTCGTCGCCTTGCTCCTGGGTGCCCTGGCAACCATAAGCCCCTTTCTGGGCTTGCTTCTGATGCTGATCAGCCTCCGCGGTTTGTTGCTGCGGAGTGAGGGAAAACCGCAGTCCAGAGCTTTACTCTGGTTGGTTTTCCCGGTCTTGCTGGCCGCTTTTTCTTATCGGCAGCCGGGATCATTGCTGATCGTTTCCGATGCTGTTGTTGGCGCCGGATTGGTTTCCCTACTTTACCTGCACAGCCTCACCCGGCAGGATAAAGCCGCGGTGGCGCTGGCCCACGGAGCAATTTTGGTGATCGTGTATGGCGCGGCGAGGTTTGTCCTCTTTCAAACCCAACTCCTGGCCGTACATGAGCAGGCCCTGGCAGAAATGAACAAACTCCTGCCCCAGATGATGCAGATGGCGGAAACCCAAAACACCCTGGCCCTCACGCGCCTGCTGCTGCCGGCCAGCTGGACCGTAACGCAGTTGATGGCCCTCACGGCCGGGCACCTGATCTTTCTGCATCTGAACGGGGTCCGATCCATCCTCCGGGAATTCAGCCTGCCTGCCTGGTACAATCTCTTGATCCTGGCAGTTTTGCCGCTGTATTTCTTTCCCCCGCTGCGCGAAGTTTTGGTGAACACCCTGCTCGCCTTGTGCGTTTTGCCACTGGTGCAGGGTGTGGGCGTGCTCCTGAACTGGTTGTCACGCCTGGCCTCCAACGCTTTTGTCACCTTGCTGGTGTTCGCGCTGGCCATATTCAACCTGATCCTGGTCGCCCTGTTGGGATTTGCCGATATCTGGCTCGATTTCAGGAAATTAAGAACTAAAGGAACCTACGCATGAAAGTCATCCTCCTCAATCACATAGAAAAGCTGGGAAAAAAAGGTGAAGTCGTCTCCGTGAAACGCGGTTACGCCAGAAACTACCTTATTCCCCGCGATCTGGCCATGTATGCCACCCCCCAGAACATGAAACACCTCAGCGCCATCCAGAATCAGGCTGCGGAAGAAGAAGAAAAGCTGGTCGCGGAGCTGAAAAAGCTTGACGCCAGGATCAGAACCCTCAGCCTTGTTTTCGTCCGCAAGGTGGACGAACACGACAGCATGTTCGGCTCTGTGTCCGAGACAGACATTGTGCATCAACTGGCCGCGCAGGACGTGAATGTCCATAAGTCCGCGGTCCTGATGGACAAGCACATCAAGAGCCTGGGCGAAACTGTCGTTCAGATCCGTTTGCACAAGGATATCGTGTCGGAACTGAAAGTTTTGGTCGAGAAGGAAGCGAAAGAAGAAGCTGTCGAAGAACAGGTCGTCGCCCCTGAGGCGGTGGAAGAAACCTCCCCCGTGGAACCTGAACTCCCGGCTGAAGCGGAAGCGGACCTGCCCGAAACTGATACCGAGGAACCAAAACCGGCCGACGACGAAAATTAAATTGGGAGAAACCCATGAAGAACACTCTGTTTAACATCACCAGAGTCCTGGCGGTGGTCGCGATGATCGGCGCTTTGTCGCTGATCGGCGCGGGCAATCCAAAAGTTTTGCCCTTTTCCATCCTGTTCTTTGTAGCCGTGTTCGCGATAGTTTACCTGCTGAACAGCAACGCCAAGAAGAACGAGCGGGAAGGAAAAGCTGGTGCGGGTGCCAAACCGATGCTGCAAGTCATCGCCGTGGTACTTTTTGTCGCGGTGGCCTCCATACTGGGCTACCTCCGTCACGGCATCCTGGGCTATGTGGTGGTATTCGCCGTGCTCGCAGCCATCGTGGGGCTCATCTTTGTGGCGATCAAGAACCGCCAGCGTCACTTTGAGCTCACCACCTCCAAACCCCTGTTGAAATATGTCCTGGGTGGGATCACCGGGATCCTGGCCATAGGCCTGCCCGCGGTCATCGTGCTCACCGGCGATCTCTTCAAGCTTGAGGCCACTTCGGTGATCATCACCATCGTCGCCATCCTGGTGTTCATTGCCCTGATCGTTTTAGCCTTGGTTCTGATCAACCGCAAGGGAGGCCTGGGCGCTGCGGTGGCCGGATACGTTCTGGTCATCCTGGCGGCTGTCCTTCCCGGGATCATGGTGCTGATGGTCACAAATGACTCCGGCGCCTTTGCCAAAACCTACCTGGCGGCCCTAATTGCCGCCGTCATGGCCTATTTCACCTTCACCCAATTTGAAAAGATCGACTGATCCGGCTCCGGCCGGATCGGTCTGTTTTCAGCCCCAAGAAGGTGAACTGACGTGGCTTTCAGTCCGGTTTCCAGCCTGCTGAAGCAGGTACTGGTCCAGATCGGTGGCGATAAATACCAGCCTTTCATTTTGCTCTATCAAGGCTGGAAGGATATCGTGGGAGAACTCCTGGCCTCGCGTTCCCACCCCTTCCGCTTTCACGATTCCATCCTTTACGTGGCCGTGCAAAACAATTCCTGGCTGCAGGAGCTTTATCTGCGCAAAGCTGAGATCCTGCGCCAATGCCGGACCAAGATACCCCAGGAGATCAGGGACATCATCTTTCTCATCAGGAGTTGAACATGACGAAAGTGCGGATCGCGGCCTCGGTTTTATCCTGTGATTTTGCTCATCTGGAGCGGGAACTGGCCGAGGTTGGCAGCGCTGATCTGCTGCATCTGGATGTCATGGATGGGCATTATGTGCCCAACCTCACTTTCGGCCAGCCCCTCATAGCCAGGATCCGGCAATTGTCTGATCTGCCGCTGGACGCGCATCTGATGGTCACCAATCCTGCCGCCTACGTGGATCCGCTCGCTGACATCGGAATAAATTGGCTCAGTTTCCACCAGGAATGCGAATATCACGTCCACCGGCTGGTGCAACAGGTCAAAAGCCGCGGCATGAAGGCCGGGATCGCCCTCAACCCTGCCGTGCCGGTCTCCACCTTGGATGCCATCCTTCCCGAGCTTGACTATGTGCTGCTGATGAGCGTCAATCCCGGTTTTTCCGGCCAGCAGTTCATCCCCTCAGTGCTGGATAAGATCAGCATCCTCAGAGAGCTCATCGCCCGCCGCAACCTGCCCACCCTCATCGAGGTGGATGGCGGAGTAAACGCTCAGAATGCCCCCGGCCTCATCTCCGGCGGGGCCAATATCCTCGTTTCCGCCTCCCACATTTTCGGCTCAACCGATCGCGCCGCCGCCATCCACTCTCTGCGAAATAGTTGAGTCCCATGCTCATGAATTCCATATGCTGTTACGCGAACAGGCCCCAAGCAAGCAAATATCGCCTGTTTCAACTATTCACTCCGCTTTTCTGGGGAACCGCACACTACCCCTCCTTGATCCTGAATGCTCCACCGCCTGCAAGCTCCCCGCATGATTCCCGCCTCAAATGCGGCCATCATGCGGGAGGCGAACGGCGTGCGAACAGGCCTGGGTTTGGAACGAGACCAGAAGCAAACCATTGCCCAGCAACACCTTGATGACAAATAACTACAGGCAACAGGACCCCTAATGTTTAGCAATCTCTCCGAAAAACTGGATAAAGTCTTCCGCAACATCCGCGGCAAGGGCTACCTCACCGAACAGAACATCAAAGACGCGCTGCGGGAGATCAGGCTGGCCCTGCTTGAGGCGGACGTCAATTTCCGCATCGTCAAGAATTTCGTGGCGGAAGTGGAAAAACGCGCGCTCGGCGCCGAGGTGATGAAATCCCTCACCCCGGGCCAGCAGGTGATCAAGATCGTGCACGAGCAGCTGATCGCGCTGATGGACACCGAGGGCTTCGAACTCAAGGCCTACAACAACAAACTCACCAAGATCATGCTGGTGGGTTTGCAGGGCTCGGGCAAAACCACTGCCTGCGCCAAGCTGGCCCTGCATTTCCGCAAGAAGAACCTCAAGCCGATGCTGGTGGCCTGTGATGTTTACCGTCCCGCCGCCGTTGATCAGTTGCAGATCCTGGGCAAACAAATCAGCATCCCCGTGATCGCCCAAGACAGCAAAGACGTGCTGCAGATCGCCGACACCGCCCTGCGCGAGGCTCAGAAGGACCTCATCAACCTGCTGGTCTTCGACACCGCGGGACGCCTGCACATCGACGAAGTGATGATGGACGAGGTGGTTCGGCTCAAATCCTTTATTAAACCGGATTACATCTTCTTCGTGGCGGACGCCATGACCGGCCAGGAAGCTGTGAACGTGGCCAGGGAATTTTACGACAAACTGGCCTTCGACGCGGTGATCCTCACCAAGCTGGACGGGGACGCCCGCGGCGGCGCAGCCCTTTCCATCAAAGCGGTCACGGACCGCCCGGTGGCCTACGTGGGCATCGGCGAAAAACTCAGCGACCTTGAGGTTTTCTATCCGGATCGCATGGCCTCACGAATTTTGGGCATGGGCGACGTGCTCAGCCTCATCGAAAAGGCCGAAGAAGCCGTCGACGCCCAGGAGAGCGAAAAACTGGCCAGGAAGATGCTCAAGAACCAGTTCACGCTCAACGACTTTCTCAAACAGCTGCAGAGCATCAAAAAGATGGGCTCCCTGGAATCCATCATCAGGATGATCCCAGGCCTGGGCCACAAGCTGCCGGCAGACCTGAAGATCGACGACAACGCCCTCAAGCACGTGGAGGCGATCATCCAGTCCATGACCGACCGGGAACGCGAAAAACCGGACATCCTCAACGGCAGCCGGAGATTGCGCATCGCCAAAGGCTGCGGCCGCAGCGTGATGGAAGTGAACCGGCTGCTCAGACAGTTTGAGGACATGAAGAAGATGATGAAGAAATTTTCCACCCCGCAGGGGATGAAAGACCTCGAAAACCTTATGAGTAAATAACCAACGTCAGGAGGAATACTGATGAAAAAATTCCTGTTGTTCCTGTCTCTAAGCATGCTGCTTGTATTTGGCTTGGCAGCGGAGACGACCACCCTCGGAGGCGGCAGCAATTCCGTCACCGTGCTATCTTCTTCAGGATCCGAGACCGTGCTGCAGTATCAGATCGGCAGATTTGAGCAAACTCGGGTTCAGATCGGGGGCGAGGATTGGTATCACATCAACCTGCCCAAGGAAGGGATCACCCAAGACAAGGGTGCCCCCCAGCTGCCGGTCTTCAACCGCAGCATCATCATCGACCCCACTGCCCGGATGAGACTTGAGCTCTCGGACGTGCAGTACCAGGATTTTCCCGTCGCCGTGGCCCCGTCCAAAGGGGTCATCACCCGCGACATCGATCCGGCTACCGTCCCGTACAGCTTTGGGGATGTGTATCAGCGGGACGAGTTTTACCCGCAAAATGTGGCGGAACTTTCCGAACCCTACATCATGAGGGATTTCCGGGGCATCGTGGTGCAAACCACGCCTTTCGCCTACAATCCCAAAACCAAAACTTTGCGTGTTTACACCTCCTACAAGGTCCGCGTTTATGCCAGCGGCCAGGATACCGTGAATACCCTCACCACCGACAGAAGCAGCATCTCCCGTGATTTTGTTTCGCTCTATGAAAACCGTTTCCTGAACTGGGACAGCTTCCGCTACACCCCGGTGGACGACAGCTTCGGCAAGCTGCTGGTGATCTGCCACACCAACTACATGAGCACCATCCTGCCCTATGTAAATTGGAAGATCCAGAAAGGCATCCCCACGGAACTGGTGCAGTGGTCCACCATCGGCACCACCGCCGCCCAGCTGCAAACCTACATCCAGAACCGCTACAACGCGGACAGTGAACTCACCTATGTGCAGCTGGTTGGCGACGCGCCCCAGATCCCTTCCCTGTCTTCCGGCGGCGGCGGTTCCGACCCCACTTTCTCCTTGGTTGCTGGTTCGGATAACTATCCTGATATCTTCATCGGCCGTTTTTCCGCCGAAACCACAGCCCAAGTCACAGCCCAGATCAATAAGGCCATCGCTTATGAGCGGGATGTGACCACCTCCGACACCTGGCTGAGCCGGGCCATGGGCATCGCTTCCGCTGAAGGCGGCGGCTCGCTCGGTGATGAAGGCGAATCCGACATCGTTCATATGAACAACATTCGCACCGATCTGCTCGGTTACGGTTATACATCTATTGACCAGATCTACGATCCGGGCGCTTCGGCTTCCACCGTGACCACCAACGTCAATGCCGGCCGCGGTTTCATTAACTACGTGGGCCACGGCGCTGACACCTACTGGGTCACCACCGGGTTTAGCAATACCAATGCCACAGCGCTCACAAACGGCACTAAGACACCTTTCATCATGGACGTGGCCTGCGTGAACGGCAATTTCGTCTCCATCACCTGTTTCGCGGAAGCCTGGCAGCGCAACGCCAATGGCGGTTCCGTAGCCATCTACGCCAGTTCCATCAACCAAAGCTGGAACTCACCCATGCGCGCTGAGGATGAGGTGACCGACCTGCTCATCGCGGAAGCCAAATACACCGTGGGTGGCCTCTACTACAACGGCTCCTGCGAGATGATGGATGTTTATGGCACCGACGGCGTGAACATGTTCAAGACCTGGCACATCTTTGGTGACGCCAGCCTCTCCTCACGCACCAAGACCCCCATCGCCATGAGCGTTACCCATCCCTCCAACATCACCTCCGGCACCACCTCCGTGAGCGTTTCCACCGGGGTCAACAACACCTTGGTGGCCATCACCTACAACAACGTGATCTACGGCCGCGCCTTCACCAACAGCTCCGGCAACGCCACCATCACGCTCACCAGCCCGCCCACCGGAGTTTTGAACTACACCATCACGGCCACCGCGCACAACCGCGTGACCTATGTGGGCACCATTGCCCAGACCGTGGCCTCCGGACCCTGGATGGAAGTGACCGCCGCGAACTTTGACGACGCCAACAACGACGTTCCCGAATACAACGAAAGCGGCTACTTCGACGTTACCTTCAAGAACTCCGGCACCAGCGCCGCCTCCAGCGTTTCCGCCACCCTGAGCTGCGCCACCAGCGGGATCACCGTCACCGACGCCAGCCACAGCATCAGCAGTTTGGCTGCCGGCGCTTCCACAACCGCGGACAACGCCTACGCCATCGCGATAGCCAACAACGTGGCCAACGGCACCGTGGCGGAGTTCACTGTAATCATGACCATGAGCGGATACGGCCCCTGGACCTACAACTTCAGCAAGACCATCAACGCCCCCGCCCTGGCCTTTGGCAACATGACCATCAGCGATCTCAGCGGCGACAACGACGGCCTGCTCGATCCGGGCGAAACCGCCACCATCGCCATCGTGCTGAACAACACAGGCGCGGCGGCCTCCCTGGCCGGCACCGGAACCCTGAGCTGCGGCACCTCCGGCATCACCGTGGTGAACGGCAGCGCCAGCTTCAGCGCCATCTCCGCCGGCGGCTACGCCACCCTCAGCTTCACGGTGACAGCTGCCTCCTCCATGACGGAAGGCACTCTGGCAGCTTTCGTCTTCAACGCCGTGGCGGGTCAGTACAGCGCCAACACCACCGTGAACGTGGAAGTGGGCGCTCCGCTGGAAGTGATCATCGGCAATGGCACCTCCACCCAGAGCTACCCCATCGACCGCTACTACAACTACTCCGGCCACGAGGCCATCTACCTCGCCTCCGAGATCGGCACTCCCGGCACCATCAAATCGATCGGGTTCTACAAAGCCAGCGGCACCGACGTGAACACCATAGAGGCCGTCACCGTCTATATGAAGAACACCAGTTCCACCACGCTGTCCACCGGCAATTATTCCACCAGCGGTTACACCCAGGTTTACAGCGGCATCTGGCCTAACACCGCCACCAGCGGCTGGATGGAGGTGAACCTGCAGAACCAGTTTGCCTATGACGGCAGCAACCTCTCCATCCTCACCATCAAGGGATATCAGTCCTATATAACCAGTTATCCATACTGGACCTACACCACCGCTTCCGCCACCCGGGCCAGGCAGAACCGCAGCGACAGCTCTCAACCCACTTCACTGACGGCATCAACCAACCTGCCTAACCTGAAGCTGAAGCTCTTCCCCGCCGCCGGCATACTCTATCCGCCGCAGAACCTGGCTGCCACGGCAACCCACGGGTCGGTAACCCTCACCTGGCAGGCCCCGGTGAGCGGAACCCCCAACGGCTACAAGGTCTATAAGAACAACGCCGCCCTCAGCACTGTGACCGCGCTCACTTACACGGATACGGCCGTAACCGACGGCACCACCTACAGCTACAAAGTCTCCGCCCTCTACGGCAGCGACGAATCCGATCCCGCGGCCACCGTGACCGCCACCCCCAACATGCACGCGCCCACCAACTTGGTCGCCACCGGCGGCAACTCTGTGGTAATGCTTTCCTGGACGGCCGCGACCGGACGCGAAGCTGAGGATACTTTCACCCTTGGTTCCAAAGACCGCGCCATCAGCAGTTACCGGATCTACCGGAACGGCGCCGTCCTCACCACCGTGACAGGGACTTCCTACAACGATACCGGAGTCACCAACGGCACCACTTATAACTACTACGTGACCACCCTCTACACAAACCCAACGGGTGAATCCGCGGCCTCGAACACCGCCTCGGCCACCCCCAACGCGGTCACCGAAGCCATCATCGGCAGCGGGACCGGCTCCAACGGTACCACGATCGCCTGCCCCATCAACGTATATTATGAAAGCCTGCACGGGCAATCTGTCTTTACCGCGGCAGAACTGACCGCCGCCGGTGTGACCGGTCCCATCCAGATCACACAAATCGGCTTCAACGTGACCGGTCTGCCCACCCTGGCCATGCCGAATTTCGTGGTCCGCATGGGACACACCACTTCCGCCAACGTGGCCAGCTGGATCTCAACCGGCCTTACCCAAGTCTGGTCTTCTGCATCATATCTGCCCACCAATACTGGCTGGAATATGCTGACTCTCGCCACTCCCTTCACCTGGAACGGCACCGACAATATCCTGATCGACACCGCCTTCGGCGACATCGGTGACTGGGAGCAGAGCGGTACCACCCAATACACCAATGTCACCAACGGTTATCGTTACGTGCGCTCCGACGACGCGGACCAGACAGACGTCTTCACCGGCGGCTCCACCTCCACCTACCGTCCCAACGTCAAGCTGGTCCTGCTTCCGCAGGTCACCGGACCCGCCATCGCGGTCAACCCGGCCTCCGTTTCGGAAACGGCGGTGGAAGGCAACAGCACCACAGCCACGGTGACCGTGACCAACTCCGGCACGGCCGCCCTGACCTGGAGCACGCCTTCCAGCTTTGCGGCCTGGGGAACGGTTAGCCCCGCCTCCGGAACCGTCGCGGCCGGCGGCAACACCGTGCTGACCCTCACCCTGAACGCCGCGGCGCTTACGGCCGGCAGCTACAACGCCAATATGGTGATCACATCCAACGCGGCCAACACCCCCAGCCTCACCGTTCCGGTCAGCTTAACCGTGGAAGCCTATGTGGAGCCCAGCGATATCCGCTTCATCGCGGAATGGGAACCCGCCACCGGCACCATCATTGCCTACTCCGGAGGTTTCGGCCTGCCCTATTCCATGATCGCCGACCTCTCCACCCGCGGCGAAGTTTACGTTTTGGTCACCTCCAGCACCCAGAGCACAGCTAGCAGCCTGCTCTCCTCCAACGGCGTGACCATGAGCAACGTCAGCTTCATCGTCCGCGACGGAGTCAACACCTACTGGACCCGCGACTACGGCCCCTGGAGCATCTTCGACGCCAACGGCGAGATGGCCATTGTGGACTTCCGCTACAACCGGGTCCGGCCCTATGACGATGCAGTCAACGCGGTGCTGGATGACGAGTTTGGCTTCGGTTATTATTACATGCCCATGGTGGCCACCGGCGGCAACGTGATGACCGACGGCCAGGGCAAGATGATGTCCACCACCCTCATCCAGAATGAGAACGACGGCGTGCAGACAGCCGCGGTCACCGAATACGACTACACTCTGGCCGAGATCGCAGACGTGGTGGAGCAGTATCTGGGCGTGGACGAGTACTTCATGTACACGGACCCTCTTTCCAACTCCTCCATCGACCACATCGACTGCCACGCCAAACTGCTGGATGTGGACAAGGTCATGATCGCGCGCGTGCCGGTTGGCCATGCCAACTACACCGCGCTGGAAAATGTAGTGGATTATTGGGAGACCAAGACCTCCAGCTACGGCACTCCTTACCAGATCTTCCGCGTTGACCAGACCAGCAGCAACGAACCCTACGCCAACTCCTTCATCTTCAACAACAAGATCTACGTCCCGCAGGCAAGTTCGACTGCCTCCGCGGCTGACCTGGCCGCCATCGCAGCTTACCAGGCCGCCATGCCCGGCTACACCGTGCAGGGCTACTACAACAGCTCCTTCATATCCGACGACGCCGCCCACTGCCGTGTGAACACTGTCTTCGACGAACAAATGATCCACCTCGCGCATGTGCAACCCACCTCCGCGACCGCCAACAGCAACGTGACCATCGATGTCGAAATCAGCCACAGCAATCCGCTGAACACGTCATCCACTTACATCGCCTACCGCCACAGCACCACGGGCCAATGGCTGACGGTGCCCCTCACCCTGGTCTCCGGAGATGACTGGACCGCCAGCGTGCCCACCCCCGCCTACGGCGAAATCCTCTACTACTACATCCTGGCCACGGACAACACAGCCCGGACAGCAAAGATGCCGCTCTGCGGCGCTGACGATCCCTTGGAACTGCTGGTGGACACCGCCGGCAGCAACACCGCCCCCACCATCGCCCTTCCTGCCAGCTTCACCTTTGCCGAAGACGGCAGTCTGGTGGTGGATTTCAGCCAGTATGTGGATGACGTGGATAGTGATCCTCTCACCCTCAGCTACAGCGGCGATGACCAGGTCAATGTGGCCATCAACGGACTCAGCGTGACCTTCACCGCCGATGCCGACTGGTATGGCACCGACAACATCAGCTTCACGGTCAGCGACGGCACCGACTCCGCCAGCGACAATGTGAACGTGATCGTCACCTCGGTCACCGATCCGGCCGTCATGGTTGTTGCCCCGCTGAGCCTGGCCTACGGCGAGGACGAGGTCGGCAGCACCAGCGTGAAGACCTTCACCATCACCAACACCGGCGAAGCCGCCCTCAACGGCAGCATCACCACCCCCACCGGTTACAGCGTGGCCGAGGCCGGGCGCTCGGAAAGCCTCATCACCGAAGCAGGCGAGAATCTGAAAACAGAACGCAACACCCTCAGCTTCTCCGTGGCCTCCGGCGTGACCGAGACCTACAACCTCACCTTCGCGCCCACCGCGGCCATCGCCTACAACGGCAATGTGACAGTTTCCGGCAACGATCCCGACAATTCGAGCGACCTCATCACCATCACCGGCCTGGGCCATATCACCAACACCGCGCCGACTATCGCTCTGCCCGCCAGCTTCAGCTTCGAAGAAGACGGCAGCCTGGTGGTGGATTTTGGCCAGTATGTGGAAGACGGACAAACCCCGGATTCCGGACTCAGCCTCAGCGTGAGCGGCAACAGCAACGTGACCGTAATCATCGACGGACTCAGCGGCACCTTCAGCGCGCTCGAAAATTGGAACGGAACTGAGACCCTGACTTTCACCATCGGTGACGGGGAACTCTCTTCCAGCGATGACGTGAACGTGATCGTGACCCCGGTCAACGACGTTCCGACCATTGCCCTGCCCGCCAGCTTCAGCTTCGAGGAAGACGGCAGCCTGGTGGTGGATTTCAGCGGCTACGTGATCGATGTGGATGGAGACCCCCTCAACCTCAGCGTGAGCGGCACAAGCAACGTGACTGTAAGCATCGACGAACTCAGCGTCACCTTCGGCGCGCCCGAAAATTGGAACGGAACTGAGACCCTGACTTTCACCATCGGTGACGGAACCCTCTCCGCCAGCGACGCTGTGAGCGTGATCGTGGCCCCGATCAACGACGCGCCCACTATCGCTCTGCCGGAAACCTTCGAGTTCGACCAAAACGGCAGCCTGGTAGTTGATTTCAGCCAATACTTGGATGACATCGACGGAGACGCCCTCAGCCTCAGCAGCAGCGGCAACAGCAACGTGATGGTCAACATCGTCGGCCTCAGCGTAACCTTCACCGCACCCACCGACTGGATCGGCACCGAAACCCTGGCCTTCACGGTCAGCGACGGCAGCGCCAGCGCCCAGGACGAAGCAGACGTCACAGTGATCCTCACCCACCTTGACACACCGATGATCACCTCCATCGTCAAAACCGCCACCGGCATCCAGATCGAGTGGCAGCCTGTGGCCAACGCCAGATCCTACCGTGTGTACCGCAGCTTCGATCCCTACGGGGATTACACGGATTTCCGTGGCACCACGGCCCTCACCGAATTTGTGGACAGCGACATGGATGTGTATCCATACGCGTTCTACAAGATCGTGGCCACGGACCTGGAATACGAAAGCAAATAAGCAACGAAACCCATAATCAACAAGCCCGGCCAACCAGCCGGGCTTGTTTTTTGCCAAAGTGTCAGTGGGCGCTATTTGATCCGTGCCACCCGCCGCGTCGCGCTTTGCAAACCAGCGTCCAGCCGCAGCAGATAGAGCCCGGAGGGAACTTCCCGGCCCTGGTCATCCCTGCCGCCCCAGCTGAATCGAAACTCTCCGGCTGGCAATTGTCCGCAGTCCAGATGCCGCAGCGCCTGGCCCCGCAGATTGTAAACCGTAACAGATGCGGAACTTTTGGCAGGTAGGGAAACTTCCAAAAAACAGTCAGCGGCAAAGGGATTGGGAAAAGCTGTCAGACTGGGCGCGGCCACAGGCGGGATCTCCTCCGGAGGCGCGGAAACAACAGGGAACTGCAGATCCAGCGCCATGTAGTTGATATTTCCCCAATCGATCTCATGCGAGGGCGGCAGCGCCGCGCCCCAGTTGTGGTCATCCAGAAACATCAGCCAGAGTCTCTTCCAGTCTCCCGTCAGGCCTGGCGTGGCCAGAGGCAGCAAAGCGTCGGAGGGATATACATACATCGGCGTCATGCCCGCCAGTTCAGGGTTTGCCACCCCGCTCAGCACCGCCGGCTCGCTCCAATGCGTGCCCTGGTCCGCGCTCAGCGCCAGATAGATTTCCGGGTCGTCTTCATAAGCCGCGTACTGCAAAGAATCAGCCGGGTGAAGATTGTACATCCGCGCTTTGTAGCTGTCCTGCCAGAGGCAGGCCATGCTGCCGTCTGCTCCGCCTCCGGTGAGGCGCAGATAGTTGTAGGCAAAAATCATCATCATGGTTCCGGCCATATGCTCCGTGTCCCAATGGCTGAAGGGAAACTGGAAACGCATGTCAGGCTGCTCCTGGTTCAGGGGCCAGTTGTCGTAATTCAGGTTTCCGTCCGTATCCCAGGGCATCCACCAGAGGTCGTCGGAACTGGTGCCTGCCACGGGATAGACCTCGCGGATGGCGAATTGCTGCGTGTCCGGATCAAACGCAACTTCCCTGACCGTGAACAGATCCGGGTTCAGATAGCTATCCTCGCCTATCGTCAGGAACCAAAGCCCGGGAAAATGCAGCACTCCGTTGGCGTCGATCAGCAGATTGAAATGCCCGGAACTGCCAATGCTGTAATAGATCTCGTCATCCGGTACAGCTGTTTGGTTTGGCGGCTCGCCCTGGTAAAAGGCGTGGCGCATCAACCAGCTATTCCAGGGATTGTAGGAGGGAATTTTGCTGGAGTGGCTGTAATGCTGCCAGGTGCCGGCGCCGTAGTTATCGCAGACAAAGACGTCGAGGTCCGGTTCGTAGATGTCCTCGTAGGGATCAGGATAATAAGAAGAATGGTAGCCCGCATAATAGATGCGGCCGTCATCCCCCACCGCGAAGGAGCCGCACATCCTGCGCACAACGGTATCCGCCTCCGCGTGCCAGGTATCCAGCACAGGAATGGTGGTGTAGGACCAGTTCAGCGGCTGCAGCGCGTCCAGCAGGGCGGCGTTGAAATCCGCGTAGGCGATCAGCACGTTCTCGGAAACATTTCCACCCACTCCTCCCGCGGCGAGGCGATTCCTGCCCAGAATGTAAACCCGGCGCATGCCCGGGTTGGGTGAGGGACCGGTTTTGATGCTGGGCCAGACAAACTCGTCGTTCTCGTGTCCTGCTGGCAGGGAGGGAGGATCGAAGACCGGG
This sequence comes from Candidatus Cloacimonadota bacterium, assembly GCA_020532085.1. NCBI lineage: Bacteria > Pseudomonadati > Candidatus Cloacimonadota > Candidatus Cloacimonadota bacterium. The sequence continues at coordinate 46,814 of JAJBAV010000015.1, forward strand.
ATCCGGTCGCTGTAGATGCCGGGAAAACTCACGGGATCGTGCTCGTGCATGAACACCACTTCCAGTTCGGTGTCCGCGTCGTGGCTCTCGTGCCAGGAATAGAGCGCTTTTCCGGTGCTTTGGTCCCAGGCCAGGGAAGCGTAGCCCATCTGCACATCCACATCCTGCCAGGGATCCACCACCGTCTGCAGCTGCCCCGCGGCATCGATGTAGCTGAAATAGACCTTGCGTAAACCGCTGTAACTTCCCCGTCGCGCGTGATAGGCCATCACCCGGCCGTTGCCCAGGTCAGGTGAAAATTCCGCCATCGGCAGGTCGTGATAACCTCCGTTCATGTAGTCGTAAAAGCTCTGGGTAACCGTTACTGGAGGAACGGAAATCTCATACAGGGGGATTTGGGCGCAAAGCATTCCCACAGCAGTTCCCAGCCCAAACAATAGCAAAGCAAAACGTTTCATAATAACCTCGCCGGGGCGGCCATGCATTTCTGGCAAAACATCCCGACCACCCTGTGGATACAATTCTCTTCACCCCCCCCATTGTCAAGTAAAATATTCACGTCTGTGCTTAATAGGTTCGGCATTGCCCAGTAATGCCCGGCCGACTTTTCCTTGACGCGGTTGCCATCCGGGAAATCCTTTGCCTCAGAACGTCTGGAGTGAGAAGAAATGGATGCCAGCAATACTGAAAAGCAAAATGGATCAGACCTCCGTCTGATGCCGGAAGCGCTGCGCGGGGCTTTGCGCGAACTTTACGCCTGGGACGCCCCACCGCTGTACTTCGCCGGAGGCCACGCCTGGTCGGATGGTACGGTTTACCGCTATTCCCGCCAGGGGGAAGACCGCCTGCTCAAGGTGATGCCCGCAAGTTCTGAACGCTCCCTGGCCAGTGTGGCCGAGCGGCAGGCCTGGCAGGAATGGCTCAGTTTGAATGGCGTGGACACAGCGCCCCCTCTGCATTCGGAGGCCGGCAGCCTGGCCGTGGCCGTTAACTGCGAAGGGCAGGAATACATCGTTTACGCCTGGCGCCTGGTGCCCGGCGAGCAGGTCCAGCTGGGCGACCCGCGCGATTGTGCCGATTTCTACCGGCGTTGGGGCACCCTGTTGGGAAAGATGCACCGCCTGGCCAAAAGCTGGCCCCAGTGGCGGCATTCGGCCTGCCTCGACGCAAGTGGCAGCCCCCTGATCAGCCGGGAGCGCGAATGGGAAATTTTCCACCGCTGGTTTCAGGACGATGGGGTACGCGCCGCCTGGGACAGGATGAAACTCGCGCTGGACACATTGCCCGTCACGCGCGAAAATCACGGTTTCCTGCACAACGACCCCCATCCCGGCAACATCCTCGCTGAAAGCGGCCGCCTCATCCTGATCGATTTCGATGTGGCGAATTATCTCTGGTTCATGGTGGAAATCGCCATCTGCGTTTACAGCGAGTATTCCCGGGTGAATTTCCATTCCCCCTGGGCGCGGCGCGATGCCGAGCTGGACTCCATTTTCATCACCCCCTTCATGCAGGGCTATGAAAGCGAAAACACGCTGACCGCCGGGGAATACGGCCGCGTGGAACTCTTTCTGAACTACCGCCGCTGCCTGATGTTCGCTTGCTTCTATGAACAGATCAGGGATAACGCCCCCGAGCATCTGGCCCGGATGAAGCAGGACATCATCCAAGCCAGGAAATATTTGCCTGAGGACAACTGGTTTGCCCGCCGGGCTGCCCAAAGCTGAAATTCCCTCCTTCGCTCCCAATATCAATACGGTATCAATACGGAATCAATACGGATGAAATCCGTATTGATTCCGTATTGATACCGTATTGATATTGGGAGCCATGCAGGATACTGGACAGAATTTCTGCTGAATGTCCAAGGTCTCGGCAGGTAAATCTTCCTCCGCAAACAGGCGGGGAAGCGCCAGCCTGACATCCTTCAAATCCTCTTCCCAAGATACTTATGGCGATTTGTTAAGAAAAACTTACATAAAAAACCTTGCCAGAATAACCCCGTATCCGTATTTTTGCGCTTCAATGACGTGGATGGATGTATGAGCTTGATTTATATCGTTGAAGACTCGCCGGACGTGCTGTCCATCGAGCAAACTTTGTTGGAAGGCTCCGGCTATAGGGTGCGGAGCTTCCGGGATGCCAGGTCTTTGCTGAAAGGACTGACGGAAGAAATTCCGGATCTCCTGATGCTGGACCTGGCGCTTCCCGATCGCGACGGGCTGGAAGTCTGCCGCGACCTCAAATCCGATCCCGTGTTCCGGTCCATCCCCATCATCATGGTAACGGGACGCATGGAGCATCAGGACATCGTTACAGGGCTGGACCTGGGCGCGGAAGACTATATCTGCAAACCATTCGACAAAGACGAACTCACAGCCCGTGTGCGCGCCATCCTGCGCCGCGGCGGCGGGGTGAATCTCAGCGGTACCCTGGAAATAGCTTCCGGCCTGCGTTTGGACCTGCAACGCCAGGAATTGCTCACCGCCACGGAAAAGATCTTCCTCACTCCCTCGGAATTCCGCATCCTGCATCTGCTGGCCACCCGCCCGGATTGGGCTTTCCGGCGCAGCGAGATCCTCGACCACCTCTGGGGCGACGACAAGATCGTGGTGGAACGCACCGTGGACGTGCATGTGAGCAATTTGCGCGACAAACTGGGAGTCCACAGCGGCTTGATCCAAAAAGTGCACGGCGTAGGCTATAGCTTCAATCCGAAACCGGAGCAGGGCGAAGAAGAAGACTGATACTCATTTCTGGCCTGAGTCCCTTCCACTGCCCATACGTCAGATGAATACGGTTCACTTTCAAACCGAGAGGGTAAAGCCCGGAGGGCGATAGATCATAGCGAGGGTGTGGAGTGAGCGTGGCGAACGGAACCCCTCGACGTGAGAGTAAGTCACACATTTCAATACCCCCAAAACCCCAGCCCAGGCTCACAGATCTGTGAGCCTGGGCTGGGGTTTTGGGGGAAAATGAACTGATTCAGCTTTTCGGCAATCGAGGGGCTTACGCGCCCTCGCTATCATTCTGTCGCCTTCCGGGCTGATTTCAAGCTGAGCAGTTTCACCCACCTGATGTGAAAACGAGCCTTTTTTAGCCCAAAAAAAAGCCCGGCAAAACCGGGCTTCATCATTATTTGAGACGTGGTGGCTCAGATTTTCAGGTTGAGGGCTTCCACCACCTGTTTCTGGAGTTCGGGTTTTTCCTGGAGGTCGCTGCCCATAAGGTAATCGCGGCGCTGCTGGAAGCGGTCTTTCAGCAGTTCCTGGTATTTGTCCAGGTTGCCACGTTTGGCAGGATCGTAGAGGTCGTAATAGCCAGGGAGGATCTTTTCTACGCTCTCGCGGGTGGGGATCATGGCGCCGGGCAGGGCGGCCCAGGGTTCCCACTGCAGCTGGTCGAGCAGGATGGCGGTCTGGAGGGTGAGCGAGGTTTTGAGCGGAATGGCTTCCAGCGCGTCGTCGGATTCTTTCCAGTAGCCGCGGGAATTGAAGCAATAGAAATCCGCGCCATTGTCGGCCACATGGATGAAGGCCTCAACGTCGCGATAGAGTTCATAAACCCGGAAGGGATTGGCGAAAGGCTCGAAAACCAGTTTTTTAAGGTCTTCCTCGGTGACGTTCTCGGCGCGGTTGCGCTGTGTCATGAGCGCGGCGCCCATGGCGATGGCGAGATGTTTGTCCGCCAATTTGAGGATGGGCGGCAGCACGGAATCCTTCATCAGCCAGACCAGGGCTTTGGGGAAGGCGCAGCGGTTCACGTAATTTCCCAGCAAAGCGCGGTCGAGCAGGGCGCGGCCGTTCTGGTTGCGGGTGTCCTGACCCACGGGAAGCCGTTTGCCATCGAGGTTCAGAACCGTGTGGTTCATCACGGCGAGGGTGTATTTCCAGTCCGGATGGTCCGGCGGGCGGCTGTCCGTCTTGTCGAAGAGGGTTGGTTCCCACACGCGGCAGATCTTGTTCTCAAGGTCGATCTGGAAGGCGTCGTCGTGCAGCACCACTTTGGAAACTCCCGCTGGCATGGTGCCGGCGTTGTCGTGGCTGTTCGTGTGGGAGGATTTTCCCGTGCCGGAAAGGCCGTAGAAGGCGATGGAGCGCTTGCCGAGGGCGTGGAATCGGGGGTCATTGCAGGTGGAAAAGTCCAGTTCCTTGATGCCGCCGTGGCAGGCCGCCATGCCAATGCGGATGCCGGAAGTCCAGGCCAGGGTGAGGGTTCCTTTCTTGCGTTCGCCGAAATAGCGCATGCCCAGGTTGACGATCACGTTGTGTTTTTCATCCACGAGGGCCAGCTGAGGCGCGCCAACGTTGTTGTAGAAAGGATCGTCGCAGGTCCATTCGTTGAAAGCGACAATGATGACATCCTGGATGGGCAGTTTGGGGCTGGCTTCATACTGCTCTTTGAGCTGCTCGTAGGGCGCGAAGTTCAGCAGCCAGTTGTAAACGTTGGCCACGTCGCTTTCCGTGGTGATGAAGGTGGCTTTCAGCATCAGATCCTTGTCCATGCCAAGGATCGCCTCCGCCTTCACCAGCGGATAATGCTGCATTTGCCAGACGGCTTCGCGGAAGTCGCCCTCCAGCTTGTTTTTCTTGCTGGCATCAAGGCGGTGATAGAACCGGCGGGCCTTGGCGGTGCGGCCAATGATGTTGCCGTGGCAGTCGTCCAGCACCTTGGCATCGGCTGGAAGACCGTGCAGTTTAACGAATTCAGGATAGACGGGAAGGTCGGTAACGGTTACGCCGGGTTGTTTTTTTGCCATTTCATAGGCTTCGCGGATGTCGATCTTGCGCACGTTGTGAGAGTTCATGAGTGTCTCGGCGATGGCGCGGATGGGAGACATCTCTTTCAGGCTGCCGTAGTATTCGGCACTGCTTTTGCTGGCCATGTTTCCTCCTGGGATGGCTTTATTTTATGTGTTTATTATCAGTTCAGGGAGCGGATCAGATCACGCCGAGTTCCTTGCCGATGGCGCGGAATTTGTCCAGGGCGAAATCCAACTGCGCGTTGGTGTGGGTGGCCATGAAGGACGTGCGGATGAGACAGGAATTCGGTGGCACGGCCGGGGGCACCACGGGATTGATGAAGACACCCTCCTCGCCGAGGCGTTTCCACATTTCAAAGGCGACCTGCATCTCGCCCACATGCAGCGGGATCACGGGCGTGCAGGACGTGCCGGTGTTGTAACCCATGGCCTGGAACTCTTTCAGCATGTAGTGGGTGATCTCCCAAAGGCGTTCGATCCGCTCGGGCTCCGACTCCATGATCTTGAGGGCCGCCAGCACGCTGGCCGTGGAGGCCGGAGGCAGCGAAGCGGAGAAGATCAGGGCGCGGGATTTGTGTTTCAGATAGTGGATCACATCCTCGTCGGCGGCGATGAAGCCACCCACGGAGGCCAGGGATTTGCTGAAGGTCCCCATGATCAGATCGGTTTCGGCGGTGAGGCCAAAATGCGCGGCGGCACCAGCCCCCCTGTTGCCCAAAACGCCCAGGGAATGGGCTTCGTCCACCATCAGGCTGGCACCGTATTTTTGGGTGAGTTTCACGATCTCCGGCAGGTCGGCGATGTCGCCTTCCATCGAGAAGATACCGTCCACGATGATCAGGCTGTTCTTGCCTTCGATCTTTTGCAAAACCCGCTCCAGGGAGGCCATGTCGTTGTGGTTGAAACGCAGCATGGTGCCCAGGGAGAGCGCGCAGCCGTCGATGATGGAGGCGTGGTCGAACTTGTCGGTGATCATGAATTCGTCTTTGTTCACCATCGCGGAGATGCAGCCCACGTTGGCCTGATAACCGGTGGGATAGGCCAGGGCGGCACCTTTGCCCACGAGGCGGGCCAGTTCCTCTTCCAGCTGGATGTGGATGTCCAGGGTGCCGTTCAGGAAACGCGATCCGGCACAGCCGCTGCCGTATTTTTTCACCGCGGCGATGGAGGCTTCCTTCACCTTGGGATGGATGGTGAGCCCCAGATAGCTGTTGGAGCCCAGCATCAGCATTTTCTGGCCGTTGCAGATCACCTCGGTATCCTGTTCCGAAGATATTTCGCGGAAGTAGGGATAGTAGCCGGAGGCCATGGCGCGCCTGGCGTCTTGGAAGGAGTAGCATTTGTCGATCAGACTCATTTATACCTCATATCAGATGATGCGGAATTCTTTCAGGTTTTTTTGCAAAGCGGTGAGCAGGCTGAAGCTCATGTAAACCAAAGGCACGGAGAGCAACATGCCGAACACGCCGCCAAAATAGCTGCCGGCCAGCACGGTGAGGATCACCAGCAGAGGGTGCATTCTCATGGTTTTACCGATGATGGCGGGATAGACCACATAGTTGTCGATCTGCTGCACCAAAAACATCGCCAGGCCCATCCACAGGATCGTTATCGGTTCCATTCCGCTGAACAGGATCACCAAAGCGGCGAGGATGCCTCCCAGCCAGGGACCGATGTAGGGAATGATGTTGGTGAGGCCGGCTATGGCGCCGATCACCACGGCGTAGGGCACCCCCACCAGGCTGAGCACGAAAGTGGACATGATGCCCACGGCGAGCATTTCCAGCAGGATGGCGCGAAGATATCTGCCCACGTTCTCGTCGAATTTCCGGAGCAGGATCAGGGTGATCTCGAAATATTTGTTGGGCACCAGGCTCATCATGCCGCGACGGATGGGTTTTTTGTCGCTGAGCAGGAAGAACGAAAAGATGGGCAGCATCAGCACCATGGCCAGGGTGCCGAGAATGGGCTGATAGTTGGAGATCAGCAGCTGGGGAAATTCGCTGACACTGGTGACGGCCGTCTGTAAAAAAGTTTCGAAGCGCGTGAGCAGACTCATCTGGGGAACCGAGCGGTCGAGGTTTTCCACCAATTCATGCAGCGACCTGAAGCCCGGCAGGTCCAGGATGGTCTGCAGCAGAGGCCGGTCCGTGCGGCTGAGCAGGGCCAGGAACTGGTTGCCTTCCCTGATCAGCATGGGCACGTAGGTGACGATCAGCCAGGCCAGCAGCCCAATGGTGGCCAGATAGACGATCAGCGTTCCCAGCCAGCGCGGCACCCGTTTGTATTCCATCCAGGTGATCACGGGGTCCACGAAATAGGCCAGCACCAGCGCCAGCAGCAGATACATCAGCAGCGGGCGGTAAAAAACGAAGGCCAGGGCGCAGGCTGCCAGGATGATGAGCGTGAAGATGAGGCGATTCCAGTTCATGAGTAGGTTCAGCGGGCGTGATCCCGGATGAAGCCGCCCATAAAACAGCAACAGGCTTGCAGCAGTTTCACTCCGAGGGCGGGGTCGCGGGTCAGAATTTCCTGCAGATCGTCCTCTGAGAGGGCCTTCAGTTTCAGGTCTGTGAGGGCTTTGGCGCTGCTGAGGCGTTTTTTGCCTGAAAACAGGTCCAGCACCCCAACGAACTGGTTTTTCTTCAGCACGGTGGAGGCATCACCGTCAAAAAGAGGCGTAAGCTCCATTTCACCGGATTCCACAAAATAGATCACCTCCAGCGGGTAACCGCGCTCAAACACGCTCTCCCCCGCGCGGAATTCCCGGCTGTGCAGAAAACTCGCCACCAGAGAGCGCTGATGTGCGTTCAGGTCTTTGAAAAGCGAATAGCGCAGCAGATGTTTATGCTCATCCCGGGGGTTGAGCAGGCGCTGGAACCATAGCAGTAGTTTTGAGGCCAAAGTGTTCTCCTTCAAGTGCTGATCAGGGGCACGAATGTGCAGCCGCCGTGTTCGCTGGTGGTGTAGCCTGCGGCGGTGCGGACTACTTTGTGCAGTATCTGGTAATAGCCCTGGCCCACCGGTACCACCAGGATCCCCTCCGGGGCGAGTTGTTCCTTGAGGCGCGGGGGGATCTCCGCGGCCGCGGCGCTCACGACTATCTTGTTGAATTCCTTGAAGGCCGGATAGGCTTTTTGCCAGCCTAGGGCGCCGTCGCCGATGCGGAAATGGATGTTTTTGTAGCCCTGTTCCTTAAGCAGGCCTTGGGCTTTGAGAGACAGGGCTTCCAGCCGCTCCACGGTGCAGACGGTTTGCGTCAGTTCTGCCAGCAGAGCGCTTTGATAGCCGCTGCCGGTGCCGATCTCCAGCACCGTGTCCGTCTCCTTGAGTTCCAAATATTGCAGCATGATGGCGATCATCAGCGGCTGGGAAATGGTTTGGGCCAGTTCGATGGGCAGCGGCTGGTTGCGGTAGGCATAATCCCTGTACTGCGGAAGCACATAGACCTCGCGCGGCACCTTGGCGAACGCGGACAATACCCGTTCGGCGGTGATCCCTGAACGGGCCAGGTCCTGCACCAGAAGAGCGCGCTGGTCTTCAAACCGCATCAGGCCTTCTCAAACTGGAGCAGGTAATTCGTCTCCAGCCATTCCAGGATGCCAGGAAATGCCTCGCCGTGGGTGAGGCTGATGCCCAAAGGCGTGATGGAGATGTAGTTTTCAGCGATGGCCTCTGCGTCTGTTCCTTTCTGGATCTCCCAGGCGGGAAGGTCGCCACCGATGCGGTAAACAAAGCCGTCTTCAAGTTCTTCGACCACCGTGATGAAATTGTAATATCTGCGGTGCCCGGTGTTGGTGAGCCGTACCCCCCGGACCGCTTCAGGGGTAGTGTTGGGAAAATTGATGTTCAGGATGCCGCGCTCGGGAATGAGGGCGTCCACCCCCAGTTCCAAGAGTTTCACCATCCAGCCGGCGGCGGTGTCAAAGTTCTGGCCCTGATAGGAATTGATGGAAACGGCGATAGCCTTGTAGCCGAAGAGGCTGGCTTCCAGGGCGGCAGCCACCGTTCCGGAGTAGAGCACGTCCTCGCCCATGTTCTGGCCGGCGTTGATGCCGGAGATCACCAAGTCCGGCGCTTTGGAAAGGATCTTCTGGGTGGCCAGCACCACGCAATCCACTGGAGTGCCGTCCACGCTGTATTCGTTGGGCTGCAGCTCTTTCATCCGCAGGTCCCGGCGCAGGGTTATCGAATGTGAGGCAGCACTGCGCTCGCGGTCCGGGGCCACAATGGTCAGTTCGTGTCCGGCCGCCTTGAGGTGCGAAGCCAGGACCCTGATGCCCGGAGCGAACACTCCGTCATCGTTGCATAACATTATCTTCATTACATTACTCCATAAATCTCGCCTTGCGCGGGTTCAGCGCATGTACACCAGCACCACGGCCAGAATGATCGCAGCCATGGCCAGAAACACCCAGTGCTCAGCTATGAAGGTCCAAAATGTGTGCCGGTGGCGGCGTTTACGCCGTAGTCCTCCGGCTGACACGTGGACGTTCTTTTTCGCTCCCAGCTTGGGAATGGGCAAGCCGCGTGTTTTATTATAAGCCTTTTCCGCCTCCGTAAGCCACTTCACTTTGCCGTCACCCATCCGGTAAGGTTTGTAACCCAGTTCCTCATAGTGCTTTTTATGCACCGCGGGAACGTCTGTGATGCTTGCCGGATCTAGCTCTTCGACTATTTCGAAGCGTTTCGTGTTCATATGGTATCCTTTGAAAAAGTACCTAAATTTGGGTAAATAATTCTGTCAAGCACTATCTCAGGCAGGCCTTGCGCCTGTTTTCCCGGGGAAGATTTGCATGGGGAGGGAGGCGAAAATCTGCCCCGGATGGGTGAAAGATGACCGCTTTTTCGGATCCGGCCCCGGGGGAGGCCCCAAGCTGAATTCCATCTTGGCACAGAAATATTGAGTTTAGGCTTGAAAATTGTATGCGGGAGGGGCAGAATTTTGTTTTCATGGAGAACCACTGAAATGCCCAAACGACCCTTGCTGATCCTTATAACCCTGCTGCTGGCCGCGGCAATATTTCCCGTTCTTGTATGCGCCGACCAGATTTTGCCTGGCGACCAGCTGCAGATCTACGGCCGCTTCACGGAAACGCCGCCGCCGGTGGGTCCCGTGCGCCCCATCGCGGAGTTTGAGCCCGCCTCCCATGTACTGATCCGCTATCCGCTGGGCATTCCTCTTACTCTGGTGGAGCAGCTTTCCAACACCGCGGAAGTGCTCTGCATCGTTTCTTCGGCCTCGGTGCAGAATACTGCCGCCACCGCTTTCAACAACGCAGGCGTGAACATGGCCAACGTGGATTTCATGATCGCGGCAACGGATTCATATTGGACCCGGGATTTCGGGCCCTGGTTCATTTTCGACGGCAACGGCGATTACGGCGTGGTGGATTTCAAGTACAACCGGCCCCGGCCCAACGACAATCTCATCCCCCAGGTCTTCGCCACCCAGCAAGACTTGGCCTACTTTGGCATGAACCTCTACCAGACCGGTGGAAACTACATGTGCGATGGCCTCAACACAGCCGCCCAGACCACCATCGCCTACACGGAAAACCCCAGCCTCACCCAGGCCCAGGTTGCGCAGAAAATGCACGACTATCTGGGCATCGAAAACTTCCACGTGCTGCCCGATCCCAACAATACCTACATCGACCACATCGATTGCTGGGGTAAGTTTCTCGCCCCGGACAAAGTGCTGATCCGCAGCGTGCCCGGTTCTCATTCCCAGTATGACGAGCTTGAGCAGACTGCGGCCTATTTTGCCGCTGCCAACTGCGCTTGGGGCTATCCCTACCGGGTCTACCGGGTCAACACTCCGCAAAACCAGCCCTATACAAACTCCCTGATCCTGAACAAAAGGGTGTTCGTGCCAATCATGAACAGCACCTACGACGCGGCAGCCCTGCAGGTCTATCAGAACGCGATGCCCGGATATGAGGTCATCGGAGTTACAGGCTCGGGTTCGGCACCCTGGGAATCCACCGATGCCCTGCACTGCCGCACCCACGAGATCCCGGACCAATATATGCTGGAGGTCAGGCACCAACCGTATCACGGCGAGTACGAGGCCTCTGCAGGGTGGGCCTTCAGCGCCGGGCTGATCCCTCACAGCGGGCAAGCCCTGATCGCCGATTCCGTCTATGTGGCCTATAGGGTTAACCAGAACGCCTGGCAGACCGCATTACTGACATACAACTCCGGAATCGATTACGGGACAACCCTTTCCGGTTTCGCCCCCGGTGACACCATCCGTTACTACCTCCATGCCGCTGATCAATCCGGCCGCAGAGCTGACCACCCCGTGTTCGCAGAACTGGACCCTCATGTTTTCACCATCGCAGGCGACACCGAGGCCCCCGTTATCCTGCACAACCCGCCCACATCCATCGCTGGCGGCGAACACGTCTTTTCCGCCCTGGTTTCCGACAACATTAACGTGAGCGCCGTCCATCTCCGCTACCGGACAGACGAAGGCCCCATCACCGAACTACCGATGATGACGGATTCCGAGACCCCACCGAACCAATGGTGGGTGGAGCTGGACCTGCAGTTCGAACCCGGGGACGCTATTTTCCATTACCAGATCGAAGCCCGGGACAACGCCAACCCGGCTAATGTTGCCACCTACCCCTTCCCCGGCGAATGGCTGAACATCCCGATCGACCCAGTGAACATGTCTGACGAAAATATCCCCCAACCTGAATCTTCTTCATTGCGGATTTATCCCAATCCCTGTCATTTTGGTTTATCTGGTTCTCTAACAATAGAATGCAAAGGTGTGGTAGATACTACACCTATGTTGAATATTTTCAACAGCAAGGGCCAGCTCGTTTACCGGGATGGACGGCCGCGTTCCTTTAGTGATGGGATCAGCTTTGTCTGGAACGGTTACGACCTACGGGGTAGAAAAATGGCTCCGGGAATTTATTTTCTGCGCTTGGATACCGATGACATCTCACTGTCCCGCAAGATCTTGATCATGGATTAGAACCCTGTGGAAATTTATCAACAGCAGAAAAACGAAAAAACTCAAAAAAAACGCTTGACAGAATACCCGGAATTTCTTCGAATGAAGTCAGCCTACAGACCCTACATAGAATGCCCTCCGAGCAGTGGGGATACCGCCCGGTATTCCCCACTGTATTTTTTTACGCCTCATTTGGAGCTAAAATGAAACCAACCATCCTGACCCTGGCCCTCATCCTGTTATCTTTCACCCTCTTTGCCGGTGCACGTTTGGTGGCCCGCATCGACCATCCCTCATCCGCCACTCTGGACCGTTTTTTGAACGACGGCGCGGACATCGCCGCCTACCGACCCGGCGCTTGGCTGGACCTGGTGCTCACTCAGGAGCAGTTTGAGCTTTTAAAAAAGGAATTCCCAAGCCTGCGGACAACCCAAACCGAAGCTCAGTTGAAAACCAACCTCCAGCCCACAAAAGACATTCCCGGTTATCGCAACTACAGCCAGATACTTTCGGAGCTGACCCAACTGCAGACCCAGTATCCCGGCCTGATGCAATTTTCCAGCATCGGCGAGAGCTGGGGCTCCATCTACGCCGCGGAAGGGACATCCTACTACCAGAATTTTGACCATGAACTGTGGGCCGTGAAGGTATCCGCCAACGTCCAGATGGAAGAAGACGAGCCGGCCTTCTACTTCGTGGGCGAGCATCACGCGCGCGAACCTTTATCCACGGAAGCCTGCATGGGAATCCTCATCCACCTGCTGGAAAACTACGGCTCTGATCCCGTGGTTACTGACATTCTCAACACCAGCGAGGTTTGGATCGTTCCGCTGCTGAATCCCGACGGCCACAAGATCGTGCTGCAGCAAACAGACATCTGGTGGCGAAAGAACCTGCGCGACAACAATGGCAATCACAGCTTCAACCACCAAAGCTACGGTGAGGGATTGGATGGAGTGGACCTGAACCGCAATTACAGCTGGCATTGGGGCTACACCAGCGCTACCGACGACCAGGAATCTGCCACCTATCACGGCCCCGATCCCTTTTCTGAGCCGGAAACCCAGGCCTTGCGCGACTTTCTTCTCTCCAAGTCCTTCCTCGCCGGGATCAGTTACCACACCTACGGCGAATACGTGCTCTATCCTTATGGTTACGTGGACGGAGTCGCGGCCCCGGACCAGATAGAACTGGCTTTCCTGGCCGAAGACATCGCCACTTTGCTGCCTTCTCAAGATTACGGAACCTACGCTCCCGGACCCTCCTGGGGTTTGTATCCCGTCAGCGGCGGCCTGGATGACTGGATGTACGGAGAAACAGGCGCTTTCGCCTATACCATCGAAATGGCCACCCAGTTCATTCCTCCGGCCTCCCAGGTACCCCAGATCGTACAGCATCAGGTGAATGGCGCTCTGGCCCTGCTGCAAAGGAAAAACCGCAATACCCTTAGTGGGCACATCACCGACGCCGTCACCGGAGAGCCCCTCTCCGCCTTGGTCCTGGTGGATGGCATCGACGACCAGCCAGTGTATCGCAAGCCCCGCTCTTCCGATCCGGAATTTGGGTCATACCATTATTTCCTGCCCGCCGGCTACCACACGGTTCATTATCTTTGTCCCGGCTACGCCACCCAATCTCTCACGCTCTATGTTTCCCCGGATGGGCAGACGATCCAGGACATAATCCTCTCACCCACTCCATCGCAGCAATTGGAGATCCTGGTCCAAGACGACTTTTTTGAGCCGCTGCCGGGGGCCACGCTTCACTTTGACGATATTCCGCTGCTGGAATACGTTTCCGGAGCCGACGGCAGCATCACCATCCCGGATTTTTACCCCGGGGATTATCGCCTCACCCTCTCCAAACCGGGATACGAAACCTTGAAGCTAAGGCGGGAAATAGCCTGCACCTCCATCACTCTGCGCCTCACCGGCCTGCCTGTGATGACGGACGATTTTGAGCTCAACTTGAACAACTGGGTGAGCACGGGAGCCTGGGGCCGCAGCAGTTCCGAAGCCTTCGACGGCAGCTACAGCCTTGCAGACAGCCCTTCCGGCAACTATGCCAACAACGGAAACTCGGCCTGCCGGCTGGCCACACCGCTGAACCTGCAGGGGGTTCAGAACGCCAACCTCCAGTTCCAGTTGAAACGCTCCCTAACCCTCGACGGAGACAACTTGATCGTGGAGGCCAGCACCGACGGCAGCAACTGGATCGTGCTGGGTTTTTACGAAGGTTCTTCCGATTGGGAACTCCAATCCTACAATCTGAACAGCTTTGCCGGCCACGATCTGCATTTCCGCTTCCGCCTGAGCACGACTTCCTACGGGTCCTCCAACGGGGTCTTTATCGACGATCTGAAGCTGTATCTAAACGCAGATGTCTCCGCCGTCTCCGACCCCAGCCTGCCTCCCCCCGCGGTTTCCCTCTCCGCCGGACCCAATCCCTTCTCCACCGCCACCCGGATCACTTTGAAAGCGTCCACCCCACAGGAAAAAGTAATGCTCGGCATCTACAATCTGAAGGGGCAGCTGGTGAAAAACCTGGATGCCTACAAGCTGGCCCAAGGCAGCCTGAACCTGACCTGGGATGGCCGGGATGATTCTGAAAGACCGGTAGCCAGCGGGATCTATCTGTTGCGGCTCAGCGGACCGCAGGGACCTCTCGCGTCGCTCAGGCTGGCCAGGATCAGATAAGCCACCTGCCCGCCCCCATTAGTATGGGCACTCTTTCAAATCGGTTGGGTAATACAAATTCCATGTTGACAAATCATATATGTTGCTTATTTTGTCTCCAGAATCTAAATTCTGGAGGCGAGATGCCACGACCAAAAGACCAATCGTTGCAGGAGGTATTCCTGAAAGCGGA